>JAUHYO010000309.1 GCA_030426325.1 Gammaproteobacteria bacterium
ACTGGGACTTCAACGATGATCTTGGCTTTTTTGGTCGATTCTCAAACGGATACCTGTTCCCGCATTTTGACAACGTTCGTGAGAACAACCTGGAAGTCAATGACGTTAGTCAGATTGAGTTTGGTGTGAAGTATTCGACGGGCAATTACGACATATTCGCGACTGGATTCTTCAATCAGAATGACTCGTTTGATAGCGTCGTAGGCAGTGGCGTGCCCGGCTCCGCGTTCGAGACCGAAGCAATGGGAGTCGAGATTGATGCGACGGCAACGTTTGGCTTATTGAATATTGGTGTCACCGGCGTGTTCCAGGACACCGAAATTACTTCCTCTGACACGCTTGCCATTGTGGGCAACTCGGTACTTCGCCAACCCGACTTTCAGTTCCGAATCTCGCCGAGCTTTGACTTTGAGGTCGGCGAATTCCTCGGTACAGTCTATGGCGCCATAACCTTGGTTGACGATCGCTTCAGCGACAACGCGAACTCGGTTGTACTGCCGAGTTACGAAAAAATCGATGTTGGCGTCCAGTTGATGTCAGACTCTGGTTTCTTCGTGCAATTGCATGCCGATAACATCGGCGACTCCGACGGCATTACCGAAGGTGACCCGCGAAATCCCAGTTCACCCAACGGGCGGCCGATCTTTGGACGGTCCGTCAAGTTCAGTATTGGCTACGATTTCTGAACGGTGACCTGGCGTTAAATAGCAGGATCGGAACGGGCTAGCTTGGTCAAAATCGTATAGGTAACCAGGCTTGACCCGTGCCAACGAGAACTCGCCAGTGCAGCACGCTACCATGGCCCGCCAGAATGCGAAGAACAGGGCTGTCAGGATCTGATCATGAGCCAATGGGCCATCAAGCTTTCGTTGTTCATCAACTATTTTGTATTTGCAATTTTACTCAATAGCGTCGGGACCGTAATACTGCAGGTGCAGAATAGTTACGGCGTGACAGAGTCTGCCGCGGCCGTGCTGGAAGCGTTTAAGGACCTTCCGATCGCACTGACATCGTTTCTTATTGCGTCATTCATTGCACGGATAGGCTACAAGCGAAGCATGCTGCTGGCCCTGGGATTTATTGGTATCGTGTGTCTGATAGTGCCGCAGGTCCCCACATTCTGGATGGCTAAACTACTTTTCGCGGCAACCGGCGTTGGCTTTGCGTTGGTCAAAGTATCCGTCTTTGCAACGATTGGGCTGATTACCAGTGGCACCAAGCAACACGTCAGCCTGATGAATTTTCTCGAGTCCTTTTTTATGGTCGGCGTTTTGTCGGGGTATTTTATATTCAGCGCGTTTGTCTATGACGCGAACCCAGGCTCGCCAAGCTGGCTCGGAGTTTATTACGTGTTGGCCGCCATGTCCTTTGCTGCCTTTGCATTGCTGCTAGTCGCCAATCTTGATGAATCGCGCGTGGAACCAGGTGAGTCCCGAACACCAATCGAAGATTTCGGTGACATGCTAAAGCTTTCGTTAAGGCCGCTGGTTCTGATATTCGTGGTTTGCGCGTTTCTCTACGTCCTGATTGAACAAAGCCTCATGACGTGGTTGCCGACCTTTAACAGTACGATCCTCAAGCTGCCTGCTTCGCTGAGCATACAAATGGCAAGCATATTGGCGGTATCAACCGCGCTGGGACGTTTTTTCGCGGGTGTGATACTCGCAAGAGTCAGCTGGTTCAAGGTTCTGTTCTACGGCTTGTTTTTGGCTGGAGTTCTGGTAGTCCTGGTCTTACCGCTGGCGGGACAAACGGAAGATCGTGTTGTTGTTGGTTGGCTGGATGCACCGATTGCGGCTTTCATTTTTCCGCTGATCGGATTTTGCATTGCGCCGGTATATCCGGCTATAAATTCCATCATACTCTCGGCTTTGCCGGCCAGAGAGCATGCACCTATGGCTGGTCTAATTGTTGTTTTTTCCGCGCTCGGCGGCACAACGGGTTCCATCATTACAGGAAATCTCTTCGAAATATTCGGCGGAAGACTCGCCTTCTATTTTTCGCTGGTTCCAATTACTGTTCTGCTGGTTACACTGTACTTGTTCAAACGTAGGACCGATGAACCGCTCGCGACGTGAAGTGTTCAATGATTCATAGAGTCGCTCCCGATGAAGTTTACGGAGAACTGTTTGAAGCGGTGCAGACCGGTCGCATTTTCGACGATTCAAAGACGTTCGTGGACGCGGTTCCGAAACGAACCCCCGACACTATCAATCAATTCTACTCGGAGAACATGCACAAAACAGGGTTTGACTTGCGCGCATTTGTCGAAGCACATTTCGATCTACCGGATGTTCATTCCGACGAGTTCGCGTCAACCGCCGACCGCCCTGTACGACAGCACATTGAAATGCTGTGGGACGTTCTGACAAGAGCGTCGGACAGCGAACAGCCCATTTCATCTCGCATCTCGCTACCCAATTCCTATGTCGTTCCGGGAGGGCGCTTTCGGGAAATCTATTATTGGGATAGCTACTTCACGATGTTGGGTTTGGCGGCAGCCGGGCGTTTCGATGCGATTGAGGACATGGTGGAGAACTTCGCCTTCCTGATTGATGAAATCGGGTTTATCCCGAACGGCAATCGAACATACTTTTGCACCAGAAGTCAGCCACCGTTCTTCGTGTTGATGGTCGAGCTGCTGGCAGAGGTACGTCGGGACCGAACGATCATCCACCGGTATTTGCCGCAGCTCAGGCGAGAGCATGAGTTCTGGATGCGCGGAGCAAACGATTTGGTGAAGGAGGGAAGTTCGATCGCCCGTGTTGTCAAGATTGGCGATGGATTTCTCAATCGCTATTGGGACGACAGTAACAAACCTCGTGCAGAGAGTTTTGTGGAGGATCGCGATTACGCATCGATGTCGGAACGAGACGGTGGCGAATTCTATCGAGATATCCGCGCTGCCTGCGAATCGGGCTGGGACTTTTCATCGCGCTGGCTTGACGATTCCGCGTCGTTGGAATCGATTTGCACAACGAGCATTCTTCCGGTCGACCTGAACACGATTCTTTGGAGGCTTGAGAAAGTTCTGGGAGACACGTACACAGAAATTGGAGACGTACAGACGGGCGCGAGCTACGAGGAACGCGCAGCGATGCGCAAGCAGTTGGTGACTAGCCTGTTCTTCGATGAGTCCGAGGGCTTCTTTACTGACCTCAATATGTCGACGCGAAAGCCAACCAATGTGCTTTCGCTGGCTGCGGCCTACCCATTATTTTTCGGCATTGCCTCCCCATCCCAGGCATCACTCACGGTGGCACGAATTCACGAGGAATTCCTGGCGCCAGGCGGTTGGCAAACGACACTGAAGAGCAGCGGTCAGCAGTGGGACCTGCCGAACGGTTGGGCACCATTGCAATGGATCGTATTTGTCGGACTTCGAAACTACGGATTTACGGAGGAAGCGGACCTCGGCGCAAGGCGGTGGATGGAGAACAACCTGGGCGTCTACCAACAAACAGGCAAGTTGCTTGAGAAGTACGACGTGCAGCAAATCGGTGTGCTGGCGACAGGAGGCGAGTACATCGTCCAAGACGGGTTTGGTTGGACAAACGCAATATTGCTCAAGCTATTGAATCACTTCGGTGAAGACTAGTGATTAAGTAAGCGAATCAAGTGTTTACAAATGTTGACCGAGGGCTTTAACTATACAGAATGTCCTGTATAGTTACCGTCCCATGGGTCGCCCTCCAAAAGCCAGACAACTCGTACTCGATGCCGCGCAGCGCCTGGTCGCCATGCGGGGTGCCGGCTGCCTGACTTTTGAGGAGCTGGTACAGGAGAGCGGTGTTTCGCGCGGCGGCATCACTTACCACTTTCCAACCAAGGAAGACCTGCTCAAGGCCCT
>JAUHYO010000310.1 GCA_030426325.1 Gammaproteobacteria bacterium
CATGCCAGTTGTTCCGCGACCCACGGAGCAACCGAATCGAGTGCCCTGTCCAGGGCAGCCGCGTCACTGCCGCCCGCCTGAGCAAAGTCCGGGCGGCCGCCGCCCTTGCCGCCGACCTGCTCCGCAGCCGGCTTGATCAGATCGCCAGCTTTGATTTTCCCGATATTGTCCTTGGTCACGCCCGCAGCCAGGTGCACTTTGCCGCCATTGACCGAACCCAGCACGACCACGGCACTCTGCAGTTTATCCTTGAACTTGTCGACCGCATCGCGAAGCGTCCGGGCGTCTGCACCGTCCATGCGGGCTGCCATCACCTTGATACCGGCGATTTCATGAACCTGGTCCGTAAAGTCCGAGCCGGCACCACTGACCAGCGCCTGCTTGGCCGCGGCCAGCTCCTTTTCCAGCTCCTTGCTGCGTTTCAGGAGTTGCTCGACCTTGGCAGCCGCCTGCTCGGGCTGACTTTTGAGCAACCCTGCGAGCTGGCCCAGAGTGGCCTGCTGTGCGGCGATCCAGTCCAGCGCGCCCTGTCCGGTGACCGCCTCAACACGACGCACGCCCGACGCGACGCCACCTTCCGACGTAATTTTGAAGACGCCGATGTCGCCGGTGCGATCGACGTGCGTACCACCGCAAAGCTCTACGGAGAAATCACCCAGCTTCAGAACGCGCACCTTGTCGCCGTATTTTTCGCCAAACAGCGCCATGGCACCGGAGTCGATCGCCTCGTCATAACTCATCAGCCGGGTGTCCGCCGCATGGTTTTTTCGAATTTCGTCATTGACCAAGATTTCGATTTCCTTGAGCTGCCCGGGTGTCACCGCCTCGTAGTGCGAAAAATCGAAACGCAGCCTGTCCGGCGCTACCAGTGAGCCCTTTTGCGTTACGTGATCACCCAGCACCTGCCGAAGCGCGGCGTGCATGAGATGTGTTGCCGTGTGGTTCAGGCGAATCGCCTGTCGCCGATCCGCATCGACAATGGCCTCTACCGAGTCGCCCGCGGCGAACTCACCCTGCTCTACGGCACCCAAATGCACGAACGCATCGCCACTCTTTTGAGTATCGACGACATGAAACAACTTGCCGTCGCTAACCAGGATTCCGGTGTCACCAATCTGCCCGCCGCTCTCCGCATAGAAAGGGGTCGACGTTAAAATGATCGCACCCGTGTCACCCGCGCTTAGCGACTCCACTTCGACACCGTCTGTATATAAGGAGACAATACTGCTTCTGTCTTCTGTACCCTCGTATCCTGAAAATTCGCTGACAGCATCAGTCTTCAGGCCGTCGCCGCCGGTGGAGCCAAACTTGCTTGCGGCACGCGCACGGTCGCGCTGCTGTTCCATCGCCGCATCGAAACCGGGCTCATCGACAGTCAATTCCCGCTCCCTTGCGATGTCGGCGGTCAGGTCAACCGGAAAACCATAAGTATCGTAGAGCTTAAATACGATATCGCCGGGGATTTGCTTGCCTTTCAGTTCAGCAATTGCCGATTCCAGAATTTCCATGCCCTGGTCCAGGGTCTCGGCAAAGCGTTGTTCTTCTTTCAACAACACTTTTTCAACATGTGGCCGCGCCTTGACGAGTTCCGGATAGGCATCGCCCATCTCGACTGCCAGCGGTCCGACGAGCTTGTGGAAGAACGCGGCATCAGTGCCGAGCTTCTTGCCGTGCCGAATCGCGCGCCGAATGATTCGTCGCAATACATAGCCCCGGCCTTCATTGCCCGGCAGTACCCCATCGACGATCAGGAACGAACAGGCGCGTATATGATCGGCGATGACATTGAGCGAGCTGGAACCATTGTTCTCGACGCCCAGCGTGTCGGCGGTCGCCTGAATCAGGTTCGCGAACAGGTCAATTTCGTAATTTGATTTCACGCCCTGCATCACTGCGGCGATGCGTTCGAGTCCCATGCCGGTATCCACCGATGGTTTGGGCAGCGGTGTCAGTTTGCCTTCGGCAGAACGGTCAAATTGCATGAAGACGAGATTCCAGACCTCGACGTAACGATCACCGTCTTCGTCCGGCGATCCCGGAGGACCACCGGGGACATCGGCGCCGTGATCGTAAAAGATTTCGCTGCAGGGGCCGCAGGGTCCGGTATCGCCCATCGCCCAGAAATTATCTTTCGCACCCAGCCGCGAAAAGCGATTGGGGTCTATTTTCATCTCCTTGATCCAGATGTCGGCCGCTTCGTCATCGTCTTCGAACACCGTGACCCAGAGTTTCTCTGGCGCCAGCCCGAGTGTTTTAGTCAGGAAATCCCAACCGTACTGAATCGCCTCGCGTTTGAAGTAGTCGCCAAAACTGAAGTTGCCGAGCATTTCAAAAAAGGTGTGGTGGCGCGCCGTGTAGCCTACGTTTTCGAGATCGTTGTGCTTGCCGCCGGCACGAACACAACGCTGCGACGTCGTTGCACGTCGATAACTGCGCTTTTCGTCACCCAGAAACACATCTTTGAACTGCACCATTCCGGCATTGGTAAAGAGCAATGTTGGGTCGTTACCGGGCACCAGCGGCGAACTCGGCACGATCTCGTGGTCTCGGGCGTGGAAATAGTCCAGGAAGGCCTGGCGCAGCTCATTGCTTGTCATTGATTTCATTGGGTATGGATCAGGGTGCGACGGTTTTTTTCAAGGCCGCTAGTGTACGGGGTTTACCGGCAGGGATTAAGCGTTATTCGCCGTCGAATGCGGCCTGCACGTGATCCTGTTCAAAGCCCCGGTATTGCAGAAATCGCATCTGCCGGGCCTTTTCCTTGAAGTCTTTCGGCAAGCTGGCACCAAATTTTCGTCGCCTCACGGCCTCCGCCAGACCACGCCAGTCGGCCCGGGATTCTTCAATCGCGAGTTCGATTACCGCATCCGCTATGCCCCGAGACCCAAGGTCCAGCCGGATGCGAACCGGTCCCTTGCCCTGGTTAATCCGGGACTGCACAAAAGCCTCGGCAAACCGGTCATCGTCTTGCAAACCCTCGTGGCTCAGCTGGCAAACGACGGTCTCCACGATGTTTCGACGGTAGCCCTTGTCAGCCAGCTTTCTGATCAGCTCAGCCTGGCCGTACTCACGGCGGGCAAGGAAATCCATGGCCTTTTTGCGAATCTCCAATGGACACGAAAAACGATCTTCCTCCAAATCGGAGAGAAGATCGCTTATGTCTTCGTGAACGGATGGCAGTGTCGACATTTGCCGCTCGCAAAAATACGGTACTGGCTGAGATCAGGCTTCTTTTGCGACATCCTTATCGTCGGCCGCAGCAGGCACTGCAACAACCGGCGGCGGCATCAGGATCGCACGAATTTTCTTTTCGATATCGTCCGCCATCTCGGGATGCGCCTTTAAGAATTCGCGGGCGTTATCCTTGCCCTGCCCGATGCGGTCATCGCCGTAGCTGTACCAGGAACCAGCCTTGCCAACGATGTCATGCTGCACGCCCAGGTCAATCAGTTCGCCCAGCCGGGAGATTCCCTCGCCGTACAGAATTTCGAACTCTGCCTGCTTAAAGGGCGGCGAAACTTTGTTTTTCACAACCTTGACGCGCGTCTGGTTGCCAACGACTTCGTCGCCTTTCTTGATGGCACCAATACGGCGAATGTCGAGACGAACCGACGAATAAAACTTAAGCGCGTTACCGCCCGTGGTCGTCTCCGGACTGCCGAACATGACGCCGATCTTCATACGAATCTGGTTGATGAAAATCACCATCACGTTGGAACGTTTGATGTTACCGGTCAATTTGCGCAGTGCCTGCGACATCAGTCGAGCCTGCAGACCCATGTGCGAATCGCCCATCTCGCCTTCGATTTCCGCTTTGGGTGTCAGCGCCGCGACCGAGTCAACAAC
>JAUHYO010000311.1 GCA_030426325.1 Gammaproteobacteria bacterium
GCCACCCAGGGGCACACCGTGCGCAATTCGGCTGGCTGCTACGCTGTATTTGGAAGCAACATCCGCCAGATAGTGCGCCGTTGCGTCGCCCTCGACCGTTGGATTGGTCGCGATGATCAGTTCCCTGACCTCTCCTCCGCCTAACCACTCCTCAAGCATGCCAAGTCCAAGTTCGTCTGGACCGATACCATCAAGCGGTGACAGGTGCCCCATCAGGACAAAATACAGGCCGCGAAACCCGGTGGCGTCTTCCAGCGCCATGACATCAGCCGGCGACTCTACAACGCACAATTGGGTCACATCACGACCCTTGGCTGCGCAAATCGAGCACAAGTCGTCTTCGGTGAACATTCGGCAACGACTGCAATGGCCGATACCCGCAACCGCCTCGGCCAGTGCCGTTGACAAGCCACTGGCGCCATCACGGTCCCGTTCGAGCAAATGAAACGCGATACGTTGCGCCGATTTTTGCCCGACGCCGGGCATGCACCGAAGCCCGTCAATCAAACGTACAAGTAAGGGCGAATACGACACTGCTTAGAACGGCAGCTTCATGCCGGGCGGCAAATTCAATCCGGACGCCATGCCGGAAAATTTTTCCTGTACGGTCTTTTCGACTTTCCGAATTGAGTCGTTAAATGCCGCAACGATCAAGTCCTCCAGCATTTCCTTGTCGTCGCCGACCAGGGAATCGTCAATCTCAACGGCCTTTACCTGATGTTGGCAAGTCATCGTAATTTTGACCATGCCCGCGCCGCTTTCACCGGTCACGGTTATAGACGCCATTTCTTCCTGCGCCTTCTTCATGTTGGCTTGCATTTCCTGCGCCTGCTTCATCAGCTGGCCAATGCCACCTTTCATCCTTTTTCTCCGGAGATTAGTTCAATCGTGTCTGTCTTTAATTCGGCCCCAAACATCGTTTTCAAAGTTTGCACGTTCGGATCCGCTTCCAGCGCCTGGCGCGCCTCTTCAAGCTTTTCATCAGCCATCCGCGATTCCTGCTGTATCGGCGTCTCGGATTTCGCCACACCCACAACGATTTCTACCACCAGCTTTTCAGCAAAGTGCTCTGACAAGGCGCTTGCGATTGCGTCCTTGCGTTGTTTGGTCAGCATTGACTCCGAGCGCGGGTCGAGGCCCAGGTGTACCGTGCTGCCTTCGCGTCTCAAGAACGCGCAATTACTGGCCAGGAGCCGCACTGCGCCGCCCAGTTTCATTTCGCTAACGAGTTCGCTCCAGTCGGGGTCTGACCAGCGATGCGCCGTCGACGACGGAGCAAGGTCGCCCGCTTCATTTTTTGAGGCTCGAACCGCCTGGGTTGCGGGAGTTACGGTTCTCTCGGAAGTACGCCCGGAGCCAATACCACCACCGGCGGAACCGGTGGATTCGGTTGCCGCCGGCTTGAATGCCAGCATTCTCAGCAACGTCATCTCCGCCCCGCTTCGCGGGTCAGGCGCGAGGTGCAAATCCCGGCGGCCCATCACTGCCACCTGGTAATACAACTGCACATCCTCCGTCGACATGGCATCGGCCAGGCCCGCAATCTCCTTTTCGGAAAATTCGTCTTCGCTATCACAGCTTCCGACGACCTGGTAAACAGCAATTCGTTGCAAATCGCGCGCAAGGTCGTCAAGCAAGCGGGAATAGTCGGGAAATTGCTCGTCGATTTCGCGAATGGCCTCAATGATTCCCCTGGCATCGCCACTCGCGAGCAGGTGCATGATTCGCATGACATGATCCCGGTCGATCGTGCCAAGCATGGTCGCCGTCTGCTTTTCTTCTATCTTGCCGCCGCAGTACGCGATCGCCTGATCGAGCAGGCTTAACGCATCCCGCATGCTGCCGTCTGCCGCGCGCGCGAGCAAGGCCAGCGCGGCCGGTTCAACATCAATTTTCTCGGCATCGCAAATATAGGCCAGGCGGTCGGCAATCAGCCTCGGCGTCATGCGTTTTAAATTGAACTGCAGGCAGCGCGACAGGACGGTTGCCGGAAGCTTTTGTGGGTCCGTGGTCGCAAGCAGAAATTTCACGTGCTCGGGCGGCTCCTCAAGCGTCTTCAACAGCGCGTTGAATGAGCTCTTTGACAACATGTGGACCTCGTCGATGAGGTACACCTTGTAGCGGCCGCGAGCCGCGGCATATTGCACGTTGTCGAGCAAATCGCGCGTATCATCAACTTTTGTCTTTGATGCCGCGTCAACTTCAATCAGATCGACAAATCGACCTTCGTCGATTTCACGACAGGCGCTGCATTTTCCACACGGCTCAGCGCTCACTCCGGTTTCGCAGTTCAGCGCCTTGGCCAGAATTCGCGCGATCGTTGTCTTCCCGACGCCGCGCGTTCCGGTAAACAGGTACGCATGATGCAATCGGCCTGTTTCAAGGGCATTCATCAGTGCCTGGAGCACGTGCTCCTGGCCCACGGTGTCCGAAAAGTCTTTGGGCCGCCATTTGCGGGCAAGGACCAGGTAACTCATTGATACAAGCTCATTGATTAGGCACGTGTTCGCGGAATCGTGCAGTGTAACGCAAGTGGCCCGCGCCAGCCGCTCCCCGGCACCCGGTATGACCGCTACCGTTGCTCCCTTCCGGGCCTGGCGGAGTTCACGGCTGACCGCCGCGGGGAAGCCGGCGCGAGCCGGGCGGGATTATCTCTGCTCCGGCCTGAGGACACAACGCTAAAGGGCGTCTGCGCGTCGCGGCGCCTCGGCATCGACGGAAATTCTGGAATCGACATATTCGATTGCCCGTGCAAATGCGCTGATGCTCGGTAATTGATGCCCGTGACGTCTTTCGACAATCAAATGACAATTCTCAACGCCAGCGCTCTTGTAGGCCGCGTAAACACGCCGTGTCAGGCGCTCATTGAAGTCCTCGGTCCCGGTCAGGAACACGTGATAGTTCTGGCGAATAATGTCCAGTTGCGGCGGTGGTTCATTGGATCCCCACATTTCGGCACCACCGATGTAGATTCCTCCGCGGAACAGGTCCGGTTTCGCCGCCATGATAAAACCTGCAGTCTTGCCGCCCCCGGAGAACCCGGAGATATAAATGCGATCAACATTGATGGCATAACGTGCCGCCACGATTTTGGGGGCGAGCATGGCCAGGAACATGCGCTTTCCGAGGGCAACGCGATTGCCCGAGTGATTGGCGCCAATCCAGATCAGGTTGTTCTCTCCCAGTAGATCCGTCCAGACCCTGGGCGGCCCACCCTTTTTCGTTGGACTGACATAGACCATTACGCCGGCCGGCCGGACAGGATCGTAATCCTCTGGAACGAATAGCTGCCAGCTCAGTTCGTCGTCGTCATCGAGTATCCCCGACGCGTCTTGCATTGATTGCGAACCCAGTAACTCCAGCGGCGTAAAACTCAGTTCAAAAAAACCGGTCTGCGGCTCATCAAGAACTTCTTCGGCCGTCGCCGCGCCCAACATCGACAAAACCAATACGAGCGCATTCAAGGCAGCGCGATTCATTCTGCTTTAGTCCGAATATTGTGGCGGGAGTTCACCGGCGCAAAAAAAACGGGACCGACTGCACGCCGATCATGGCGCTCAGTCGGTCCCGTCGATTCGGTCAGATCAGTTGTTAAGTCGCGGACGCCGCAGAAATACTGGAAATTGACGCATCGAGTGTTGCGTTGAACTCATCATCGGACTGTTGAGCCGTCAACCCTTCCGATAGCGCTCTGGAGAAACTGGCGATCATTCCCTTTTGCCGGCTGAGCCGATCGTTCGCTTCCTCGCGGGAATAGCCGCCAGACAACGCCACGACACGCGCAACATTCTTGTGCGCAATGCAAT
>JAUHYO010000312.1 GCA_030426325.1 Gammaproteobacteria bacterium
TTGTTCGCCGGTAAAATCGGCAGCCTCGCCGCGCAGCATGGGCGCCAGAATTTGCAGGTACTCGGCCATGTGCTTCGCCGGCTTGTCATAGGACATGCCAAACATGCCCTCGATCACCAGCTGGTGCGACAGGCCAATGCCCAGCGTCAGGACCAGCAATAATCGATGCATTTCAAGTCTCCTGGTTGATTCTTCTGTCCCGCCCTTGAATTGGACCCTCAACGACAGCAAATGTCTCAGGCAATTCTAGTCGACGTTTCGAGCGATACGAAAGCCGACGTCGACCCGTGGATCCGTACCGTAGTCCCGGTAACTCATTCGCAGTTCGGTTATTCCGGCGTGCCGCCAGCTGGAACCCCGAATCACGTGGCTGGTGCCACGCGAAGGACCTGTCGGGTCAACCTCGGGTTCTGTAATGCCCGGCGTCGGGACGGTGTACCAGTCATTGACCCACTCCGCGACATTGCCACCGCCATCGTACAAGCCGATTGAACTCGCCGCGAACGTACCGACGGGTGACGTCGACGCATAACCATCCTCATATTTGGGAATGATCGACGGTACCAGTTCGCGAGCGGCAAGATCGGCGTAGTTGCCGCCGCCCTTCGGTGGTGGCCAGGCCTTGCCCCAGGGGAACTTGCGCGGCACCGGACGTTCCTCAAACCGAATGGCCCAGGCCCATTCCGCTTCCGTCGGCAGACGATAGCCGTCAGTGAAGGGATAGACGGGCACCCATTTGCCAAATTCCTGTTTATAGACCGGTGTGCGCCCTTCTTTTTTGCTCAGCCAGTTGCAGTACTGCACCGCATCGGCCCAGGTCACGTTCGCCACTGGATTATTGTCGGCGGCAAGTGCGACGTGAACCTCGGAACCCGGATTGTGGTTCGCACGAAACTCGGCAAACTGCTTGTTGGTCACTTCATGCGCACTGATCATAAAAGGCGATGAGATCGTCACCGGCCGTATTACCTCGTTTGCACGCCGACCGCTCTCGGCACGGGATGCTCCCATCGAAAACGTGCCGCCCTCGACACGTATCATTGTTTGTCCCGCTGCCGTTTTTGCAGTGCGCGCTACAGAATCGCGCTCGATGGCTGCCAGCGAACGTAAATTTGCGTTCAAAGTCTGTGGGTAGCCGGGACGCGGTGTGATTGTCTGTGTCCAGTCGAGAAACCCCTGGCGCTTCACATCAATGCGATGCGGAGCTGAACTGAGCCGCAAAATGGTCTTGCCGGTACCACGAGCCTGGCCGTCAACGTACACAGTCGCATCGGCAGGCTCGACAAATACCGTAACGGTTCCGACCCTCGCCGTCATGTCGACCGTGATCGATTCGCTTGCCGCCGATGCCAGTCTCAGGTTTCGACTGGTTACGCCGTAACCCGCCTTGGACATGCCGATTTCGTAGTCAACATCCGGTGTCAGCGAGAGCGTGATTGGCGATTGCCCCCGATAACGGCCATTGACCGTAACATTGGCGCCTCGGGGTATCGTGTTGACCAGCAGTTTCGCATTTGCTGCCTGCAAACGGATCAAAGGCAGGGCCTGGGCAACATTGGGTTCCGCAACGACATTGCCATCCCAGGCGCTGAATCCGTCTTTGGAAACAGTAAGCTCATGGCTGCCTTCGAGCAGTTGCACGACTGCCGGTGTCGTGCCGACTTCCTCATCACCGGCAAAAATCGTTGCACCGGCGGGTTCGGATGTCACTTCGACATTCGCCCAGCGCGGCGTCAATTGCACATACAGTGTTTCAACGCGGTCGAGTCCGGCGACGGTGACAAAATCATTGAACGGCAGAAAGCGCTCGGACTCCACCCGGACCGTATGTTCGCCAGGCTCAAGCTCCACGGGGCCGTACGGCGACTTGCCGACAAGCGAATCATCAATTGTCACCACCGCATCGGCAACGGGATCAGTAACAATGCTCAGCTGTCCCGGTTTTTTTCTCATTCTCAACCGGACACTCATCGACGGTTCATCGCCGACAACAAACGTCTGTGCGATGTCGTAATAGCCCTTCTTCTCGACGTTGACGGTGTAGTTGCCCTGACGCAGAAGCACTCGACCGCCGACAGGCAGGTGAAACCAGCCTCCGTCAATATCGAGACTGTCGGGCTCGCCGGGGTCGATATCAAACTCCACGGAAACGGCACTGAACAGCAGGTAGGACATCGTCAACAAGACAATCAATGCGCTGCCCACAATCAGCTTTAATGGGCTGCGCTTCCCCGCATCGTCCGCCACTGCCGTCGCCGCCGCGCGCCGAAAAGCGGTTGGTGCAATCGCTTCCTCGTCCGGGGGCGCGTCGCCATCCGGCGCGACCGGCGGACGCGTCACATAGGCACTGTCTTCAAGACGAACCTCAAGGACCAGTTCGCTATCTTTGACTGAAACGCGAATTTCACTGCCGAAAAACTGCAGCGCGTCACCATCGACCAGCCGGCGGCTGGTTTCGAGCGGGCTGCCGTTGATATGCAACGAGTTGTTCCGGCCAACCGGTTGTACAAACGGCAGCCCATCCAGCAAGTCCAGCAAAGCGACCGGATCGCCGCCCGGACCGGGCAGGCGCAGCTGGCAGTTGCTGCCGGTACCAACGCGGAGCGGCAACTTGTCTTCGCCGTATTGACGTTCGCCCTCGACATCTCGAATAACCAGTTTCTCGAAACTCAAATCTGCTCCTCACACTGCACAACAACCGGTTCGATTTCGATCTCCGGCGCGACACGAAACTCCAGTCGAACATCCCGAAACCCGGGTCGCGAACCCACGACAACATAGGTGCCCGGGCGCAGGCTGATCTCCTTGCGCATGAACGAGCCCAGCCTGCCGACCTGGTAGACAATCACGTCGGTAACATTGTCCGACACCAGTTTGACCGGAAGCGGCGTCGCCGCGCGCTTCAGCAGGCGCGACAGTTCATCGCGTTGCGCGGCAAGCCGGGGGCCAACATCCGGCCGTGTCGTCACACTGACGACGAGCATCGTCGCATTTTGCATCACAGAAGGTACGCTTAACTTATCGGGCTCGGCGATCAGCTTGTCGAGTTGTGCGTGCAGGGCACTCATCTCGCGCGCATGCGCGAGGCCGTCGTGAGCGAATGCAAGCGTATTGTCAATCTTGAGAATTTCCTCGTAGGTTTCGACCACCGCGTCCCAGTGCTCATCCTGCTCTAGCGAGCGAGCCTCCTGCTCCAGTGTAGAAATATCCTGAAGCCTCAGGCCCTGATCAACTTGCAGCAGGCCATCGGCCGGCTCCGGGGATTCTGGAATCAGTTGTTGTGCCACCCGAAACGCCGCACGCGCAGCAAGATAGTCGCCGGCCGCGATGGCTTCAAACCCCTCGGTCATTCGCGTGTCAAATTCAATCTTTCGACGGGTTTGCTGGACCCGTGCAATGCCGTCGACTGCCGGCTGCCACTTCGGGTCCAGTTCCACCGCCTTCTCGAAGCTTCGTTTCGCAGCTTCGAGTTCCAGGTCCTCTTCGTAGTCCTGACCCTGTTCCACCAGGCGCAAGACTGTTTCCAGGTTCCGGGCACGCTCATAGCCCGCTTTGGCATCCGCGTGTGTCGGTGTAATCGCAACCGCCAGCTCGAAAAGTCGCAAAGCCTCCAGTCGATCACCCGCATCGAATGCGGCAACCGCGTCGTTATAAGTTTTCTTGAACGTGGGTTCGATTCGTTCGTAGAGTGGTTCAAGCACGGTTAGCGAGGCGAGATACAATTCGTCTGCATAGGCGAAGTCTTTCTTCAGGTAGGCAGCGTCTGCCGCGGCGTACAGTTCACGTGCAG
>JAUHYO010000313.1 GCA_030426325.1 Gammaproteobacteria bacterium
TGAACGCCCTGCTCCAGGTTGATGCGAACATCGCCGGCCGCCATTTTCCTGCATGCCTCCGCGATTTGATCCTTGGCTTGCTGCAAGAGTCCCGGCCATTCCTCGAGGTTGGTGAACCCGCGTCCCACACCCTCGAGATTGATCTCGCGGCTGTCGACATTGACGAGAAGAAGTGCCGAGACAGGCGTAGTGGTTGCAGCCGCGTAGACGAACAGTTGGAACTCCTGTGGTTCACCGTCCCGGTTCAGCAGGCGCTTCTTGGCCCCGCTCTTGTAATCGAGGATCGCGCAGGTTCCATCGTCAAATCGATCAACACGGTCCGATCGGAGCCTCAAACGAATGTGACCGTTGGTGAATTCGTGGATACTTTCAACGCTGTCGACACTAAACCGCTCGCGCGAACCGTCGATGGCAACAAACTGCTTTAGTAGACGAGCAAGTCGAACGCGTTCCAGCATCAACAACTGCTGCAAGACTACATCTGCATTGTTGTTGTGACGCACGAAGGCTGCATGTAGCGCTTCATTGACCCTGGCTTCGAATGCTTCTCCGCTCCAGCCAGCAATGTCCTCAGATGACGGCAATTCTGCGTACAGCCTGTAGAGCGCGTCGTGCATCAGATCGCCACGCATCGGTGCCGGGATTCCGACGGCTTGCGGATAGATTTGCTTTGCGCTCATTCGGTTAACGACAAATGCCGTTACAGGATCAGTGAACTGGTTCTGTAGGGCTGCAGCGCCACCGGAAATGTGCTCGCCGGCTTCAACCGGCGGTACCGTATCGCCCATCACAACTGTGCGGGCAGTGCCGGTCAATTGTGCTGCATACCAGCCAGGATCATGACCCATGAATGCGTTGTTTCGCAGATCGTCCGGCAGTAGGTCGCTCGCGGTCTGCTCAGCATCCTCATCGCTGATCGCATAACTGCATTGAACACTTCGTGCCGATCCAAGCAATCGCGACAATACCTTGTCTGCATAGCCAGCTGTGTCGTCGGGCGAGCTATCCGGCATGCCATGCTCCTGTTGCAGCCGGCGGGAAATCAGGACTGATGGTGCGCCGGCCGGCGGCCAGTTGCTTGCGTTGAGGCCTGTAATCCAGAGCGCATCAAATTCCGCACCCGATGCTTCCAGCGGGCCCATCAGATGCACCAGCGCGGCTTCAGATTCGCTTTGAAATATCGTCTCGCCTGCCATGAGTTCCAGCCGGCCTGTAGCAAGCCTCGGCGACATCTCGGGAATAACCAGTGCCAGTCGGGCAAACTCATTGAGTAGCTCCCGCCAGCGGTTAACAAGCTGAAACTCATCGCTGTCCAATGTGGCGTCGCCCGGCCAGCCAAATTCGGTCAGTATCTCGTCCAGCAACAATGCCCATTGTGCGGGCGAGGCCGATTTCCAAAGCTCCCGCCTGCGCTTGGTGAACGCTGCAAGGCGCTTAAGCCAGTCTGCCGAATCCAGGTCATCGAGATCGCCGCGGAACTCCGCCGTCAGCATTGATGGCAACCACGCCCGGTCCGGCAGGTCACGCAACAGGAGTTCAAGGCGGCTGCGCCCGGCAACGTCACCCTGACCGAGCGCGGGTGAACGAAGCAACAGGCTTACATCACGGGACGGAATCGGGGTGACCAGCCATCGCAGCACCGTCAGGGCAATACAGATTGCCGGGAAATCCGAAAGCCTGCGGCCATAGGACACATTGACTGAGTCGAACAACGCCCTCGAACCGAATTGCCATCCCGGGACTGAACCTTCCCTGACGCAGCGAGCGATATTGTCAGTATTTGCCTCAAGCCTGTTTGCGATGATTGCAACCCGCGCGCCCGGGTTTTCTTCTATACGACGGCGCGCCCATTCACCGGCGGCGCGATATTCAGCATCACTATTCTCAAAGACCTGTAGCTGTAGCGAACTTTCGAATGCTGCGGCAGGGGCGTGACAAATCGACCCGCCTGCCGATGTAATGGCACGTTCAATGCGAGTCGCTATTGGGCGCTGTCGATCAAAGCCAGCGAACGTATACTTTTGCTCCAGTTCGATGCGATCGCTTTCAATTAATGTCAGCAACAGGCCAGCCATGCCGGCGTCGTCGACGAGCTGCTGGCGTTTAAGCAGGCCGTCGTACCGGGCAGCAACGGCCGCAAAACTTCGCTGGCTGTCGTTTTGTGCCGAACGCGTTATGTGCGCGAGCCCCAACTGCCAATCGGCCAGTCGTTGCCAGGCATCGCGAGACTGGCGCACCAGGCTGTTGTAGTTGGCGCTCCGATCGCCAAGCTCCTGCCGCCAGCATTGCTCCCACAGCCACTGACTTTGATGAATATTTATTCGCGTCGGCAGCGATGCCTGATCACTCGCATTGCTCGAAAGCGTGTGTATCCAGTCCTGCCAGGCGTAGATTTCAGGAGTTACCCAAGCCTTGTTGCCCGCGCCTTTTTGCAGGATACCGTAGTTGGATTTCAGCACTCGAGCGAGCCGGCGGTTTGCCGTGACAATCACCCCGGATTCTTGCAGCGCGTCAACTATCCAGTCGTACATGAATCAGCGATGTTGCTCCAGGCAAGCTTCAATTCGGTCAAAGACGATGTTGAGAGTATCCGTATCGGGCAGCGTCGTAATGCGAAAGTGATTCGTGTAGCGAGTGTTGAAGCTACTGCCCGGTGCCACCAGGACATGGTGATTCTCAAGCAAATCGAGTGCAAATGCCTGATCGTCCAGTTTGCCGGCGAATCGATCGTCAAGGCGAAGAAAAGCATACATCGCCCCCATGGGTCTCTCGACATGCAGATAGTCGCTGGACTCGACTCTCTCAAGGATCGCCTGGCGGGATTGATGCAGTCGACCACCTGGTTGGACCAGCTGCTGGATGCTTTGGAAACCGCCCAGCGCCGTTTGCACTGCCCACTGACCTGGAACGTTGGCACAAAGACGCAGCGCCGACAGCAACTCCATTCCGTGCCGGTAGTCGGCGGCGCGATCGAGATCACCACTGAAAACGCACCAACCGACCCGGTAACCGCAGGCGCGATAAATCTTCGACAACCCGGAATAAGTCAGGCAAACAGCATTCTCGACCAGCTCAGCCATCGGAATGAATTCAGCGCCGTCGTAGACCATCTGATCGTATATTTCGTCGGACATCAGGACCAGCCCGTGCTTTTCGGCAAGATCGACAATGCCTTGCAAGGTGGCCCGGTCGTAGACAGCGCCGCTGGGATTGTTCGGGTTAATGACAACGATCGCCCGTGTTTTTGACGAAATATGACGTTCGATGTGGTCCAGATCCGGCTTGAAAGCGTCGTCCTCTGCACAGCGATAATGCACCGCCTTGCCGCCATTCAACGTGACGGCAGCGCTCCACAGTGGGTAATCCGGACTTGGCACCAGCACTTCGTCGCCAGGATTCAGCAACGCTCGCAGCGACAGGTCTATGAGTTCACTGACGCCGTTGCCAATAAAAACATCATCGGCTGAAACGCCCATCACGCCACGGCTTTGCTGCTGCATGACAACGGCTTCCCGCGCCGGGAAAATACCCTTCTGATGACAATACGGCTCGGCCTGTGCGAGATTTTCGATCATCGCGAGGCGCATGGTCTCCGGTGTGCGAAATCCGTACAGGCCCGGATTGCCGATGTTAAGCGAGATGATTTCGTACCCGCGTTTTTCGAGATCGAGCGCATGATTCGCGAGTTGACCCCGAATCTCGTACCGGACGTCTCGCAGGGCGTCGCTGCTTTTTAACTGTGATTGCGAGCTGTTATTCGGACTCATTTTTCTTCATGGTTTGAAT
>JAUHYO010000314.1 GCA_030426325.1 Gammaproteobacteria bacterium
TGAGTCGCTGCATTTCGCTGGCAACGTGGACCATTTCGTCAAGCGATGGCGTGATCAGGCCGGACAATCCGATGATATTCGCACCTTCACGTTTCGCCGCTTCAAGAATCTTGTCGCAGGAAACCATGACGCCGAGATCGATCACCTCAAAGTTATTGCACTGCAGAACGACGCCAACGATGTTCTTACCGATATCATGAACATCACCCTTGACTGTCGCCATAATGACTTTTCCGTTCGAGCTTCTCTTGCCATCTTTCTGTTGTTCAATATACGGAATGAGATGCCCGACAGCCTTTTTCATGACGCGTGCCGATTTCACGACTTGCGGCAGGAACATTTTGCCATCACCGAACAGGTCGCCTACAACGTTCATGCCCGCCATCAGCGGTCCCTCGATGACATCGAGCGGCCGGTCCGTTGCGAGTCTTGCCTCTTCGGTGTCTTCGATCACGTACTGATCGATTCCGTTGACCAACGCATGCTCCAGGCGTTTGTCGACTGACAGCTCGCGCCATGAGAGGTCCGCCACCTTCGTCGCCGCACTGCTTTTCTGGTCCTTGTAGTTTTCGGCAACCGCTAGCAGTTTGTCTGTGCCTTCGGCATCGCGATTCAGAACCACGTCTTCGACGGCATTCCTGAGTTCGTCGGGCAGGTCCGCGTAGATGGCAAGCTGCCCTGCATTGACGATACCCATATCCATTCCGGCGCGGATAGCGTGGTACAGGAAGACTGAATGGATCGCCTCGCGCACAACATTGTTGCCGCGAAACGAGAACGACACATTGCTGACACCGCCGCTCACCATCGCGTGCGGCAGCGTTTCCTTGATCTGTCGGGTGGCCTCGATAAAGTCGAGACCGTAAGCCGCGTGTTCTTCGATACCGGTCGCAATTGCGAAAATATTCGGATCGAAAATAATGTCCGCAGGATCGAAGCCGAGCTTTTCCGTGAGAATCCTGTAGGAACGCTGACAAATACCAACTTTCCGTTCAACCGTGTCGGCCTGCCCGTCTTCATCGAATGCCATCACGATCACGGCAGCACCGTAATCCCGCACCAGCTCTGCCTGTTCAATAAAGGATTCTTCTCCCTCTTTGAGGCTGATTGAATTCACGACCGCTTTGCCCTGTACGCACTTCAGTCCCGCTTCGATAACACTCCACTTCGACGAATCGATCATGATCGGAAGCTTCGAGATATCCGGCTCCGATGCAATCAGGTTCAGGAAGGTGACCATCGCCTTTTCGGAGTCGAGCATGCCCTCGTCCATGTTGACATCGATGATCTGCGCACCGTTTTCGACCTGCTGCCGTGCCACTGCAATCGCCGCGGCGTAATCGTCCGCCTCGATCAGTTTGCGAAATACCGCGGAGCCGGTGACATTGCAGCGCTCGCCAACATTGACGAACAGATCGTCCGGCCCGATGTTGAACGCCTCGAGGCCGGAGAGCCGGCAGCGCACCGGGATTTCGGGAATCGCCCGCGGCGACACGCCGTCAATGGCCTTTCGCAATGCGGCAATGTGGTCCGGACGTGTACCGCAGCAACCGCCGACCAGGTTGACGAGCCCACTCGTTGCAAATTCGCCGACCACGACCGCCATCTCCTCAGGCGTTTCGTCATACTCGCCAAACTCGTTGGGCAATCCGGCATTCGGGTGCGCGCTGACCCGCGTGTCGGCAACTCGTGCCAGCTCTGCAACGTATTGACGCAGCTCTTTGGCGCCGAGCGCACAGTTCAGCCCGATCATGAACGGGTTGATGTGCCGCACCGAGTTCCAGAACGCTTCCGTTGTCTGACCGGATAGCGTGCGACCGGACGCATCGGTAATCGTGCCCGAAATCATGACCGGTAGTTCAATACCACTGTGCCTGAACGCGCGCTTCAGGCCGAGGATCGCGGCCTTGGCATTGAGCGTGTCGAAGATCGTCTCGATCATCAGGAAGTCAACGCCTCCGTCGATCAAGGCATTGGCGGCAACTTCGTAGGTCTCGACGAGCTCATCGAGGCGAATATTCCGAAAGCCCGGATCGTTAACGTCAGGCGAAATCGATGCTGTCCGGTTTGTCGGACCCAGCACGCCGGCAACGAAACGCGGTACGCCGCTCTTTTCCGCAACCCGGTCGGCGCGCTCGCGAGCCAGTCGCGCGGCCGTCGTGTTGAGCTCCGCGACCAGTTCCTCCATACCGTAGTCCGCCATTGAGGGTGCATTGGAATTGAAGGTATTGGTCTCGATGATGTCCGCGCCAGCATCGAGAAAGCTTTCGTGAATCTGTCGAATGACATCCGGTCGCGTAATCGACAAGAGGTCGTTATTGCCTTTGAGGTCTCGTCGCCAATCGGCAAATCGCTCACCCCGGTAGTCATCTTCGCCCAGGCCGAAACCCTGGATCATCGTGCCCATCGCCCCGTCGAGCAGCAGGATGCGCTGCTCCAGCGCGCTCATCAGGGACTCAATTCTTTTTTGTCGTTCCATCATATTGCCTCAGGCGGCCGCCTGCCCCGCCCGCACACCGAGCGCATGACAGATCGCATAGGTGAGTTCGGAGCGGTTCAGCGTATAAAAGTGAAAATCCTCAATGCCTTCCGATTGCAGCCGGCGAACCTGCTCGATCGCGACACTGGCAGCGATCAGCTGGCGTGTTTCGGCGTCATCATCGAGGCCGTCAAACCGGTCACGGAGCCAGTCCGGAACACTGGCACCGCACATCGACGCAAAGCGTTCGAGTTGGGGAAAACGTGTGATGGGCAAAATTCCCGGCACGATCGCCGATTCAATTCCGATCTTGCCACAGCGATCGCGAAACTTGAGAAACGTATCGCTATCGAAAAAAAACTGCGTGATTGCGCGGCTCGCACCCGCGTCAAGTTTGCGCTTGAGGTTATCCAGATCGAAGTCCGCGTCAGGCGCCTCTGGATGCACTTCCGGATAGGCTGCAACGGAAATATCGAAGTCGCCGACTTTGCGCAGGCCTTCCACCAGGTCCGCCGCGTAGGCATAGCCATCGGGCTTCGGCGCATACGCACCACTTCCTTTCGGCGCATCGCCGCGCAATGCCACCAGGTGCCGCACGCCCATATCCCAGTATTCGCGGGCGATATCATCAATTTCGCCTCGGGTGGCATCGATGCAGGTCAGATGCGGCGCCGGGGTCAATTTCGTTTCCTCGATAATTCGGGCGACCGCCGCATGCGTGCGCTCACGCGTCGAACCATCAGCACCGTAAGTCACAGAAACAAATCGCGGTCCCAGATCCGAGAGCCGTTTGATGGATTGCCACAGCGTCTCTTCCATCGCCTCGGTATTCGGCGGAAAAAACTCAAAGGACACTGCGGGTGTTTTCTTAACGTTCATAGTGAGACCTTATTCAGGCGGCGGCCGTTGTACGGCCTGCCGTTGTTGCTACTGCAAGTAACCAGCGTGCTCGTTTGCCAGGAACGGGTCTTGGCGCCGCCAATCGAAGTCCGGCGGCGGCGGCCCAGTCGGAAAAGTGCTGTCGCGTGTCGGCTAGCTTGTCGTCTTCAACGGCCGCCAGTAACAACAGGCGACCGTCAGGGTTCAATACGCGTTTTGCTTCGCGGATCGCGGTCACCGGATCGTCGGCCGCCGTGAGCACGTCGTCGAGGATGACGGTGTCAAACTCGCCGTCCTGAAACGGTAGCGATGTCATATCGCCATGCCGCAAGGATGTGTTCGCTGATCCGGCCAGAAACAGCTGGGCACGAGCCAGTCGCCTTGCATCGGAATCGATATCCACGCCGACCAGCCGCTG
>JAUHYO010000315.1 GCA_030426325.1 Gammaproteobacteria bacterium
ATGCTATAGAAGAGGTTTACAGCCGTTCGGCAAAAGTCATTCTCGACAGCGATGGCAGCGGCAACCTCATATACCTGCCCGTCGATCAATTGCTGAAACGCGCCGGCACTATGCCGCTCGATTCCAGCGGCCGAGAGACGACCGGTACTGATGCGCAGCAGCAGCCGGTCATCAATGACGGAAAAACCGATAGTCGCGACAGGAGGGTACGACAATGAAAAATCAGAACTTCGGCATCATCATGATTGTCGGGCTCATCGTCGTGGGTTTCGGGCTGTCGGCATTCACAGTCAATGAACGCGAACTCGCCATTAAACTGCGAGTGGGCCAGGTTGTGGCTTCAGACTATGAGCCCGGATTGCATTTCAAGATTCCGGTTTATGAGACGGTGCAGAAATTTCCGAGTCGTATTCTGAAAATTGACGATGCGCCTCAGGAAGTTTTCACGCTGGATCGCCAGAACATGACCGTCGATTTTTTCGTCAAGTGGCGCATTGTGGATGCGGTTAAATTCTATACCTCGACCGGCGGATCCCAGCAGGCTGCGGTAGAGCGACTGCGCGAAATTATTCGCAACTCCGTTGTGACGGAATTTGGTAAGCGATCGACGCGCGATGCAATTTCAGTGCAGCGACTCGAATTGATGCGCGACATGCTGGCGCTGGCCAAACCGACCGCCGAAGGACTCGGTGCCGAACTCGTCGATTTTCGGGTCAAGCAGGTTGAATTCGTCGCACGGGTTCGTGAGTCGGTCTATGAGCAGATGCGGGCCGAGCGAGCACAGCTCGCAACGGAAACGCGTGCGCAGGGACAGGAAGCCGCCGAACTGATTCGTTCGACAGCGGACAAGGACCGTACGGTAATTCTCGCGAACGCGAATCGTCAAAGCCAGATTATTCGAGGTGAAGGCGACGCACGAGCGGCTGAAATTTATGCCAACGCTTACAATAAGGACGCCGAGTTTTACGCCTTTTACCGAAGTATCGATGCGTATAAGAAGTCGATCGGAAACGCGGGCGACCTGCTGGTGCTGGATCCCGATAACGAGTTCTTCCGCTACCTGAATCAGTCAGGCGGGAACCGATAGCTACCGAGATTTTTACGGCGCTGGCCCTGGTTCTCATCATCGAGGGCATGTTGCCGTTCATCTCGCCGAAAAAGTACCGGGAGCTGGTGGCGGAAATCGCGCAGCTGGGGGACAATCACATCCGGACGATTGGCCTGGTCGTGATGATCGTCGGGCTGATCACCTTGTTCGTGATCCGACGCTGATTTGCCGGGCAGGGTTTTAAGACAGGCGGGAATACCATGGGAAAAAATGTAGTTGTCATCGGCACCCAGTGGGGTGACGAAGGCAAGGGAAAGATTGTGGACCTGCTGACGGATCGCGCAGCAGCTGTCGTGCGCTTTCAGGGCGGCCACAATGCTGGCCACACGCTTGTCATCGGTGGACAAAAGACGGTTTTGCACCTGATTCCGTCGGGCATTCTTCGCGAAGGCGTTAGTTGCCTGATTGGCAATGGTGTTGTTCTCGCGCTTGATGCACTTGTGACGGAAGCCAGCGCGCTGATTGAGAACGGCGTGCCTGTGTACGAACGCCTGAAAATCAGCCCCGGGTGCCCGCTGATTCTGCCGTCACATGTCGCGCTGGATGTCGCACGCGAAAAAAGGCGCGGCTCCGGCGCGATCGGGACGACCGGTCGTGGTATTGGGCCGGCTTATGAAGACAAAGTTGCCAGGCGCGCGTTGCGGGTGTCGGATCTTTTTGTTCGCGAGAACTTTGCATCAAAGCTCGGCGAAGTTCTGGACTACCACAATTTTCTTTTAAAAAATTATTTTGGGGCGGCGACCGTCGATTTTGCCAAGACGCTCGATGAGGCACTGGGGTATGCCGAAATCGTTGCGCCGCTCACCGCCGATATCACCCATATTCTGCAGGATCTCGCGGACTCGGACCAGAGCATCATGTTTGAGGGTGCGCAGGGCAGTTTCCTGGATGTCGATCATGGAACGTACCCGTTTGTGACCTCATCAAACACGGTCGCAGCGGCTGCAAGCACCGGTACCGGTGTTGGGCCGCGCAATCTCGATTACATCCTAGGAATCGTCAAAGCCTACACAACACGAGTCGGTGCGGGACCGTTCCCGACGGAATTGTTCGATGACCAGGGAGCACACCTCGCCAGGGTCGGTGCCGAGTTTGGCGCGACCACGGGACGGCCGCGCCGATGTGGCTGGTTTGACGCGGTCGCATTGCGTCGATCCATCATCAACAGCAGCGTATCCGGCTTGTGTGTCACCAAACTCGATGTTCTGGATGAACTGGAATCAATTCAGATTTGCGTCGGCTACTCAATCGACGGCAAGCCGATTGCCGGTTTACCTGTCGTCGTTGATCGCTTTGCCGAATGCAAGCCGATCTATGAAGAATGGGCTGGCTGGCAGGAGTCCACCGTCGGCATAACCCAGTTCGATGATTTACCGCAAAAAGCGCGTGACTACCTGACCCGAATTGAAGCGCTCGCCGGCGTCCCTGTCGATATCATTTCCACCGGCCCGGGTCGCGAGCAAACCATCATCAAGACACACCCCTTCGAGTAAGCAGGCAGAATCCGAGCAGCGCAAACAGCGTCAAGAGACCCAAGGCGCCACCGCCACTGCCACCGCCGGAACTGATTGCGGTGGCAGTCACCGTAACGTTGGCGATTGCTGTGTCAACCAGGCCACTCGTGTCGGTAACCTGAAGCTCAAATCGCAGCAAGGTATCCGAACTCACTGACGGTGCGGTAAATGTCGCGGTCGCCGAGGTTGCATTGTTCAGGGTAACTGCCGGTCCGGTGATCTGCGACCAGCTGTAGGTCAGCGCATCGCCATCCGGATCGTTCGAGGGGCTTCCATTCAAGGTGACGTTAGCGCCAATACTGACCGTCTGGCTGCCTCCGGCGATCGCGTTCGGGGCACTGTTGCTGCCGGTGCCGTCGATAATCGTGACCTGCATTGCATTGGTCGCTCCGATATTCCCGCCGACAGCGTTGCTGAGCTCAAGGTCAAAAAATTCATTTGATTCGCCGGTACCATCGTCAATGATCGTGTACTCGATCCATTTGGGAGTGGCATCGCCGTCCGCCCAGGTCAGCGTACCGGCAGCAGAGCCAGCGTAGTCGGCTCCGGCACTCGCATCGCCTGCCGTCACACTATAGTCAACCGACAGTGGACCGACGCCACTGCCAATTCGATGTACGACAGCGACCGCTGTTCCGAACGAACGCTCCGGTGTGTCCAGCGTCGCGTTCAAGAATTCGACAACCGCGGTGTCGCCAGGGTCACTGATATAGGCGCTCGCGAGTGCCGGTGCGGAGAGGGTTGCTCCACCCGTTGGCGCACTCAGCCGAACCAGGATGCGCTCCATGCCCTCAGCAACGGCATCGTTTGCAAGATCGATGCTGATCGTGCGATCCGTGGCATCGCCGTCGCCCCAGGTCAGCACGCCGCTGTTGTTCGTGATGTCATCCAGGGATCCGTTTGCCGGGATAACTTCCCAGGTGACGCTCGTTGCACCTTGCGCGCCACCGGACCGCTCTACCGTCAGATTCATCGTCTGTGCTTCGTCGGCGCTGAATGATGCAGCCGAGAACGCCAATTGGCCCTGATTCACGTCACGCGTGTTGTCCGCGACCATATAAAGGCCGCTGTCAATATCGCTCAATGCAATATTGCCACTGGGCAAGAACGGATATACGCCCCA
>JAUHYO010000316.1 GCA_030426325.1 Gammaproteobacteria bacterium
ATCCCCGAATAAATGACCCAGGCGCGCCTGATTACGTTTCGATTGGCGGAACTGGGGGGGAAGACTTTATGGCGTATATACCGCCAGTAGAGCGTCTGGTCCTCGCGTTTCCTCATTTGTTTCCATAAAACCGATCGGGGCACAGCATCGATCGCTCTGCTCAACGTAAAGTCGTCTATATCGAAATGTTTTTTGGGATTCTCGATCCAAAAATAATTTGGATGGAAGCTCATGATGATCAGGTCGGGTGGCAACAACTGGTGGTGAAAACGTGCTGCTCCGATTGCCTCAAGTGGTGACATCCCGTAATCGGTGATGTTGATGATCGTCTGGAATACTGAAGTGAATATCGTCGATCCACCCGGCGTGCCGACGACCATCGCCACTTCGCCGTCACGCAGCAAAATCGTTGGTGTCATCGATGACAGCATGCGTTTGCCAGGCTGGATT
Organism: Gammaproteobacteria bacterium; assembly: GCA_030426325.1. GTDB lineage: Bacteria > Pseudomonadota > Gammaproteobacteria > Steroidobacterales > Woeseiaceae > UBA1847. Next base: position 451 of record JAUHYO010000316.1, read on the forward strand.
TCGTTTGCCGTGTTGCCAACCACACCGTATGCATTGGGTACGCCGGGTTTGACGCTGAAGTCATCCATCTCATCGTTGAGCAGGAATCCGGCGCCGGTCACGACCACGCCGCTGCCGAAGCCGAGGTTCAGCGTGTAGGTGTTCGAAACGGCATTGCCCCATTTATCCATAATCGAATAATGCGTGGTGTCGTGATTTTCAAGGCCGGTACCGGCGCCGACATTCATTGATATCGACTCGGGATTCACTTCCTTCGCACGGCGTCGAAGGTAGTCGTCGCTCAGAAGTTCATCGACCCGGGAATCGACGAAATCCGGATCGCCGAGAAACTCGGCGCGATCAGCGAAGACGCGTTTTTCGATTTCGGCAACGAGGTGCACGTACTGTGCCGAGTTGTGTTCAACGTCCTTGAAGTGATGTTCAATGTAGTCGTGAATTTTCAGGAGCTGCACGAGGGCAAAGCCACCCGAGCTCGGCGGTGGTGATGAAATCACACGATAACCGCGCCAGTCAGCCTGCAGCGGCTCGCGCCATTTGGCTTTGTAGTTCGCGAGGTCGTCCAGGGTAATCAGGCCGCCGCCGCGTGCCATCTCGGCAGCGATCAATCGCGCGGTTTCGCCTTTGTAGAATTCGTCGGCGCCATTGTCTGCGATGCGCCGCAGGGTCGCGGCCAGTTCGGGTTGCTTGTGCAGCTCGCCGCTGACCATGTTGCCGAAGTAATCCGCAAAGTTGGTCTTGCCTTCATAGCGCTCCAGGCGCGTCAGCATTCCGCCACCGAGTTTTTCAGGCGTGACAAACCCGTCTTCGGCGATCTGCACGGCTGGCATGACCAGGTCCTTCCACGGCAGGCTGCCAAAGCGTTGATGCGCCTCCCAGAAGCCGGCAACGGTGCCGGGTACACCAACGGCCAGGTGGCCAATCGTGCTCAATCCTTCGATGACGTCGCCGTTTTCATCGAGGTACATGTCCTTGTCGGCCGCAGCGGCTGCGGTCTCGCGATAGTCAACAAACGCATCTTCACCGTTCATGCGAATCAGCATGAAACCGCCACCACCAATATTGCCCGCTTCCGGGTAACTGACGGCCAGTGCGAAACCGGCTGCGATAGCAGCGTCGACGGCGTTTCCACCCGCATCCAGAACTTGCTCGGCAACATCAGCACCGTATCGATCCGGCATCGCGATTGCGGCGGTACGTAGGTTTTTAGCTTGCGTGGCAGCGCCAGACTCCGGTGCCTGGCGGCTATCGGGCGGCGAGCAGGCCAGGGCCAGAAGCAGTACACAGACAAGGGTTAGCGGGGCAAGCTTGCGTTTTAGCATTGTTGACATCCGTTGGGAGATTGGTGGGCCCGCCAGGACTCGAACCTGGGACCAAGGGATTATGAGTCCCCTGCTCTAACCAACTGAGCTACAGGCCCACGCAGGGGGCGGGATTCTATCAGAAAAAAGCCGGGCATTGCCCGGCTTTTCTTTCCCGATTGATCGACAGTTCTAGTCTTCCAGCAGGAAGCTCCGGAGCTGATCCGATCGCGTCGGGTGGCGCAGTTTCCTGAGCGCCTTCGCCTCGATCTGGCGAATCCGCTCGCGGGTAACATCGAACTGTTTGCCGACCTCTTCCAGCGTGTGATCGGTGTTCATGTCGATACCGAAACGCATGCGAAGCACTTTCGCTTCCCGTGGGGTCAGACCGGCCAGTACCGAGTGCGTGGTTTCCTTCAGGCCGGACGTCGTGGCCGAGTCAACCGGCGAGTGCACGGTCTGGTCTTCAATGAAGTCGCCGAGGTGCGAATCTTCATCGTCGCCAATCGGGGTTTCCATCGAGATCGGTTCCTTCGCAATCTTCAATACCTTGCGAACTTTGTCCTCCGGCATCTCCATGCGTTCAGCCAGTTCGTCAGGCAGCGGTTCGCGACCCATTTCCTGCAGCATCTGGCGCGAAATGCGATTCAGCTTGTTGATCGTTTCGATCATGTGAACCGGAATTCGAATGGTGCGTGCCTGGTCGGCAATCGATCGCGTAATGGCCTGACGAATCCACCAGGTGGCATAGGTCGAAAACTTGTAGCCACGACGGTATTCGAATTTGTCGACCGCTTTCATCAGTCCGATGTTGCCTTCCTGGATCAGGTCGAGGAACTGCAAGCCGCGATTCGTGTATTTTTTCGCAATCGAGATGACGAGTCGAAGGTTGGCTTCGACCATTTCTTTTTTCGCGCGGCGTGCTTTTGCCTCGCCAATCGACATCTGACGATTGATTTCCTTAATCTCTGCAATGCTCAGGCGCGTCGCCTCTTCAACGGCGATCAGTTTGCGCTGGCAACGAATAATGTCGTCCTTGAGCTTCGCGAGGATTGAGGAGTGCTTGCGTTTCGCCCGGATGTGCTTGTCGATCCAGTTATAGTCGGTTTCACTTTTCGGGAAGCTCGACAGGAAATCCTTGCGAGGCATACCGGCATCGCGCACACATAGCTGCATGACCAGGCGTTCCTGACTGCGGATAATCGATACAACGTCGCGAAGGTTGCGCACCAGTGCGTCGAACAGTTTCGGCGCGAGCTTCAGCTCCATGATCTGGTCAGCCATTTCGCCCAGCGCTTTTTGTGTGCGCTTGTCTTTATAGCTGTACTGCTCGAGGTATTTCATGCCTCGATTAAAGTGACGACGAATGACCTTGACGCGAGCCTTGACCTCTTCAGGATCCGGTCCGGTGTCGACTACTTCGTCTTCGTCGTCGTCATCGTCCGACTTGGGCGATGGCGGTTTGATTTCATCCGGCTCGTTCGGGTCGATAAACCCGACCACGAAATCCTGCATGCGCGTCTCGCCGTCAGCGACGCGATCCGCAACTTCCAGCAAAGCCTCGACCGTCGGAGAGAAGTGCACCATGTGGTACTTCACCTGGTTCAGGCCGGCCTCGATTCGCTTCGCGATTTCGATTTCGCCCTGGCGCGTCAGCAATTCGACCGTACCCATTTCGCGCATGTACATGCGAACCGGGTCCGTTGTGCGTCCAAACTCTGCATCGACACTGGCCAGCGCTGCTTCGGCTTCTTCAGCGCCATCGTCATCGGTTGCGGTGGCATCGGAAAGCGTAATGGATTCGACATCCGGCGCCTTCTCATGCACGGCGATACCCATGTCGTTGATCATGTTTACGATGTCTTCGATCTGTTCCGGATCGACGATGTCATTGGGCAGGTGATCATTGACCTCTGAATAGGTCAGATAGCCTTGCTCCTTGCCGCGGGCAATCAGGTCTTTCAG
>JAUHYO010000016.1 GCA_030426325.1 Gammaproteobacteria bacterium
CAGATCAGCGAGTAGAGCTTGAACTGGTCATCATCCAGTACCGACTTGAGGTCGTCGGGCGCGCGCGCAACCGACGTGGGACGAATAGCCTCGTGCGCTTCCTGGGCATTCTTGGATTTGTTTTTGAACATCCGGGCTTCGTCAGGGACGTTTTCAGCACCGTAGCGTTCGGCGATCACTTGCCGAATCTCGTTCAGCGCCACTGCAGCCAGTGTTACCGAGTCGGTACGCATATACGTGATCAGGCCGACCTGGTCTTCGCCGGGAAGGGCAATGCCTTCGTAAAGCTTTTGTGCAACGCGCATGGTGCGTTGTGTATTAAATCCCAGTTTGCGTGACGCCTCCTGTTGTAACGTGGACGTCGTAAACGGTGCCGTCGGATTGCGGCGGCGCTGCTTCTTGGTGACGGCGAGGACTTTCAGCTCGCCTGCGGCGGCATCGAGCAGGGTCCTTTCGACCTCGCGCGCGGCCGGTTCATTCTCGAAACTGAACTGTTCGACCTTTTCACCTTTATATTGCACAAGTCGCGACTGGAAGGGCTGATCGTTCTTGCTGACATCGGCCTCAATGGTCCAGTATTCGCGCGCCTTGAACGCTTCGATTTCCAGCTCACGTTCGACAATCATGCGCAGTGCCGGGCTTTGGACACGGCCGGCAGACAGTCCGCGCTGCACTTTTTTCCATAGCAGCGGCGAAAGATTGAAACCAACCAGGTAGTCGAGAGCACGCCGAGCCTGCTGGGCGCCGACGAGGTCGCCGGAGATGCCCCGTGGGCTGGCGACGGCATCGCGTACGGCCTGCTTGGTGATCTCGTGAAAAATAACGCGGTGCACGTCTTTGTTGTCGAGGGCTCCCTTTTCTTTCAGGAGTTCGACCAGGTGCCAGGAAATCGCTTCGCCCTCCCTGTCAGGGTCAGTCGCGAGGTACAGGGCATCGGCCTTTTTCAGGGCTTTGATGATGGCGTTAACGTGCTTTTCGTTGCGCTCAATGATCTGGTACTTCATCGAGAACTGGTTGGCGGTGTCAACGGCACCCTCTTTTGGAATCAGGTCGCGAACATGCCCGTAGGATGCGAGGACATCGAAGTCATCGCCCAGGTATTTGCTGATGGTGCTCGCCTTGGCGGGAGATTCTACGATTACGAGATTCTTCGACATATTAGTAAATAGCGACCTTTTCCTGATTTGGATGGCGGAGAAATGAAAAACCGCGGACTGTGCCGCGGTTGAATTACAGACTTACAGGCGATGTGTCAAGGAAATCGCTTTCAGAGCCTAATGGACCGCTCCGGAGTTCTCTTCAAAAACAAGGTCTTCCATGCGGGCATAATTGAGCTCCTGCCCGGGCTGGCTGAACAGCACCATTAGTACGACCCACTTGATCTGCTCGACGTCGATGTCCGCGGATTCCAGCGCCAGCAGGCGGTCGACCAGCAATTCACGCTGCGGCGGAGAAAGAATGCCGATGTGCTCGAGGTAAGTAATGTAGCCACGGCAGTGCGAATCGAGCCGCTCATGTTCAAACTCGTTAAATATGCGTGTACCGCGCGCGGTCAGGTTGCCGTAGTGCAGGTTTTCCTGATGGTCGGTCAGCCCATCGAGCCAGTCGAGTGCGCGTTCGATTTCGCTGTCACCGAAACCGGCCTGCGACAGTTCGAGTCGCAATTCATTCTGATCGGGTTCGGGGATTTCTTCTGTGTCGACGTAGGATTCAAACAGGTACATCAAGACGTCGAGAACATTTTCTTTCATGCTTGGAGCGGCTCCTTATCTTCAAGCAATTAGGCTGTAGCGTCCGCCGGAAAGGGCTTCAACCTCACCGTGAAGCTCCAGAATCAGGAGCATGGAGGAAAGCTGCTCGATCGTCAATTCGGATTGTTTTTTCAGATCATCGATGCTGCAGGGATCAAAACTCAATATTTCCCGCAGCTTTGCATAATCTTCGTCGTCATCCGGCAGCGATCGTGTGCTCGCACGTGATACAGCAGTCATCTGCTTCATGTGACTGGTCAATGGCGCGAGCTCAGCGCTGATGTCGGACGCGGACTCGGTGAGTTTCGCGCCCTGTCGAATCAACTCATGGCAGCCGCGCGCGAGCGGATTATGTATCGAGCCGGGCAGGGCGAATACTTCGCGGCCCTGCTCAGCGGCCAGCCGGGCGGTGATCAGCGATCCGCTGCGGCGCGCCGCCTCAATGACCAGCGTCCCCACACTCAGGCCGCTAATCAGGCGATTGCGTTCCGGAAAGTGCCATTTGTTCGGCGCCGCGCCCAGCGGGTATTCGCTGACCAGGGCGCCATTGACCGAAATCTGGTGAGCGAGGGCGTGATTCCGCGCGGGGTACACACGATCGATGCCGTGACCCAGCAATGCGACAGTGCGGCCTCCCGCCTCCAGTGCCCCACGATGGGCGGCGGTATCGATGCCCTGGGCAAGGCCGCTGACAATAGTGTAGCCGCTGGCGGCCAGATGACGGGAAAACTCAACGGCGTTCTGGATACCGCCGCGCGTTGGATTGCGGCTGCCGACGATCGCGAGCGACGGCATATGCAGGGCGTTGACGTCGCCATTGACATAGAGCAGCAGCGGGGCGCCGTCGATCTGCGCGAGCAGCTCCGGGTAGGTATCGCCGCCGAACGTAACAATTGAATGTGCATCGGCGTCCAGCCATCGCAAGGTATTCGACAACGCGGCCTTGTCGGGTGAAACGATGCGTCGAGCCTTGTCACTGGCGAGGCCCGCCTCACATAGCGATTGCTCGCCCTGCCGAACGATCGCTTCAATTTCGCCAAATTTCGCTTTTAATGCGCACAGTTCAGCGACGCTGACGTAGGCATGGGCGAGGCGAAGCCAATCACCTTGATTCATTGGTGAGACCCATTCGGAGTGAATTCCCAATCATAGCGCCATGCCGAGTCGCGGGAATGATCAAATCTCCTGGCTTGACGCATAAAAAAACGGCGCCGATTGGCGCCGTCTTCGTTCATTCAATTGCTTGGTCGATGATTAAGTCGGGTTTCGCACCGCATCATGTATATGAATGGCATCGGTCGCTTCCATCACGAGGCCATAGCTGATGCGGTCGTAGGTCTTGAACACCATAACCGTGCCGGCCTCTTCATCGGGCAATCGCACCTTGCCACCGCCGAAGCGGTCCTTGATGACTTCGCCGGCCTGGAATACCGACAGCACATCGCCAACCGACAGGCCGTTGTTCGAGCCGCGATTCATAACGACGACCTGGTACTGGCCAATCTGCGTGACGCCGTCAACCACTGAAATGATTCGGCCCTCAATATTGCTGCTGGGTGAGCGCGGGAAGAAATTCAGCGGCGCATCAACCTGGGCGGGCAACAGGCGATCGCCCTTGACCGCTTCACGGTTAGAATCAGTCAGCGCAACAGTAGCCGGGTCACCGGTGCGACGAAGGCTGCCTTCACCAATCAGCGTGCCGTGGTAACCGATCAGACGATTGTCATCCGGATCAAACATCGGGTCACCGACATGCACGACGTTGTAACGCGTGCTCGGCTGGTCGCCGGTGATGCCACGGACGTAGATTTCATTGCCTGCCGAGGCAATCAGGTGGTCACCGCGAGTATCCAGCAGGTACGGCAGCTTTTCCGCCTGGCCTTTTTCGAGGACGACGCCGGAACTCAAAAATGCCGCAACCGCTTCATATGGGATGCTGTTAATGGCTTCTGACAATGGCGTGACCCTTGCCTGAGGCGACATTCGGTAAGTCGATGCACGGACATTGGTTATGCGTGTCTGGCCATCAATCGTGACCAGGCCCAGGACATCGCCCGGATAAATAAGGTGTGGATTCTCGATCTGGGGATTGACGTACCAGATTTCGGGCCAATACCAGGGGTCTTTGAGGAATGCGGCGGAAATATCCCACAAGGTGTCGCCTACCTGAACGACATACTCATTTGGATGACCCTCTGCCAGCGGCACCGGCTCACTGACGCGCGTGAGTTTCGGTTCGTAGGTCTGAGGTGCAGACGACGAGTAGTCGGGCTGCGGCCGCGTCGATGATGTCGTGGAAACGGTGCTGTCCGGATCGAAGCCACTGTTGGATGGATTGGAACCACATCCCGCCAGGGATGCAGCCAATGTGGCCGTAATCAGCCACAGGCTGGTGTTCAGGCAATGCTTGCTAAGAGACATGATTCGCACTTGCTCCATACAAATAGGATTGGGCCTCTTCTTTCGAGGCGTTGCTATACTATGTCGTTCCGGAGCTGCCGAGGCTGCTAATTACGTCACATTTCCGGCCCCAAAAAGCGTCCGGACGGGCCTATTTAAGGCGGCATTGTCTGACATCTTATTCAATAAAGTCAAACATTTAGGCCGCTTTTCAGGTAATCCACGCGAAATATCGCCGGATTCATTATGTTTTAAAGGGCCCAGTGTGCCCACAAACCGCATCGAATGGCTTATGTTCAAACTATGGCAAAACTGAAGATACTTGAATTTCCAGACCCGCGTCTGAGGACCAAAGCGACCCCGGTAACCGAGGTTGACGATCAACTGCGCAACCTGATCGCCGACATGTTCGAGACGATGTATGACGCACCCGGAATTGGCCTCGCCGCGACCCAGGTTGACGTGCACAAGCGCCTGCTGGTGGCCGATATTTCGGCCGACAAGGCCGACCCCCATGTCCTGATCAACCCGGAGATACTCGAAAAGGACGGCGTGACCGTGACCGAAGAGGGCTGCCTGTCGGTGCCGGGCTATTTCGAAGAAGTCGAGCGGGCGGAGCACATCAAGGTCCGCTTTCTAAACGCCCAGGGCGATGAGATCGAAATGGAAGCGACCGGCCTGCTGGCGGTTTGCATTCAGCACGAAATCGATCACCTTGATGGCAAGCTGTTTGTCGACTATTTGTCCGAGGCCAAGCGCACGCGCATACGCAAAAAACTGGTCAAGGAAAAACGGCAGCAGGCCGCCGTCGTCATCTAGGTTTCAATTTGAACAAGCCCCGCATTGTTTTTGCCGGTACGCCGGAGTTCGCGCTCGCGTCGCTTACCGCATTGGTGGATGCCGGGCAGGTTCCCGTTGCCGTCTACACGCAACCTGATCGACCGGCCGGCCGAGGGAGGCGGACCAGTGCCAGCCCGGTCAAAATTTATGCGGAGCAGCAGGGGTTGCCGGTGTTCCAGCCGCAGACTCTGCGTGATGATCGGGCAGCGGCCGAGCTGGCATCGCTGAAGCCCGATCTTTTGATTGTTGCAGCTTACGGGCTGATTCTGCCGCAGAACGTGCTCGATATACCGACAACGGCCTGTATCAACGTGCATGCCTCCATCCTGCCGCGCTGGCGCGGCGCGGCGCCGATTCAGGCGGCCATCCTGGCAGGTGACAAGACCACCGGGATCAGCCTGATGCAAATGACGGCGGGTCTCGATTGCGGGCCGGTCTTCTCCACGCGCAGTGTCGAAATCGGAGACGACGAGAGTGCCGGCGAACTCCATGACCGGCTGGCAACACTGGGCGGCGAACTCTTGGTCGCTGATCTCGATGCTATTGTCTCGGGGGAGTTGCGACCCGCCGCGCAGGATGATGCGTCGGCAACCTATGCCGGAAAAATCCAAAAACAGGACGCTGAAATCGACTGGACGCAGCCCGCAGAACTGCTGCATCGCCATATTCGCGCGTACAACCCGGTTCCCGGCGCGTTCTTTTTTTCCGGCCAGTCGGTGCGTGTAAAAGTCTGGCGAGCAACGGTGGTCGCGACCGTTGATGCGGTGCCCGGCACCTTTGTCCAATACGACAAGGACGGCATTGTCGTTGCCTGCGGAACGGGTGGGCTGCGACTCGATACACTGCAGCTACCCGGCAAGCGCCGCGCTGACGCGCGAGAGTTTGTGTCCCAGATCAAGCTTTCCTGATGAAAAACAGTGGCGCAAAGGTTCGGGCAGTCGCTGCCGAAATCGTCGACGCCGTCCTCAATGGCGGGCGCTCGCTCGATGCGACAGTCGCTGAGCACGAGGTACGGGTCGCCAGTCGGGATCGTGCTTTGTTGCGGATGCTTTGCTTTGGGGCCCTGCGGCAGCACTGGCGCCTGAATGCCTATATCCAGCAACTCCTTGGCAAGCCGCTTCGAAAACGCGATGCGATCATTAACTCACTGCTCGCGATCGGCCTGTACCAGCTCGTGGATATGCGAATTCCCGACCACGCCGTGCTTTCGGAAACGGTCGAGGCCGCGCGACTCCTGCGAAGACCGAAACTGGCCGGACTCGTCAATGCCTGCCTGCGACGCTTCACACGCGAGAACATGGCGGCAGCACTGCCGGAGGACGATGAAGCGAAGTGGAACCATCCGATATGGCTGACTGAGGCCATACGAAAGGACTGGCCTGATGACTGGCAAGCCATCCTTCAGGCGAACAACGAACGGGCGCCAATGTGCCTTCGCGTCAATAGTGCCCGAGGTACTGCGAGCGATTACCTGGCGCGTCTGCGTGCGGCTGGAATCGAGGCCAGCGATATGACGGGCATTCCCGATGCCGTCGTGCTTTCGGAACCGCAGTCCGTCGAGAACCTGCCAGGGTTCATCGATGGTGATGTCTCCGTGCAGGACGGTGCCGCACAAATCGCGGCTCGCTGGTTGCTCCACGACAGACTGGCTGGTGCGCCCGTGCACCGGGTGCTGGATGCCTGCTCTGCGCCGGGCGGAAAAAGCGGTCACCTGGCGGAAGTCGGTGGTGACAGGATTGCCCTTTGCTCCGTGGACAATGACGTGGCCCGGCTCGAGCGCGTCGCTGAGAATCTTCACCGGCTTGGCGCGGATGCAACCATTATTGCTGCCGACGCATCGAATCCAGAAGAATGGTGGGATGGCGAGGCCTTCGACAGCATCCTGCTGGATGCCCCGTGTTCGGCCTCCGGCGTCATAAGGCGTCATCCCGATATCAAATTGCTACGGCGAGAAAGCGACCTCGCCCGGCTCGCTAGCCTTCAGACGGCGCTGTTGACGGCGCTCTGGGGGCTGCTGGCACCCGGCGGGGTCTTGCTCTATGTCACCTGCTCGGTATTCGCTGTGGAGAATGACGGAGTGCTCGGCCCTTTCCTGAACGATCATGACGACGCGTCGGAAAACGATGTGTTGCCAAATAACAACATCCGCGATCTAATGCGAAGGAAGGCGTGTGGCTACCAGATCCTGCCCGGAACGGCCGGTCTGGACGGCTTTTATTACGCAGCCTTACAAAAGAAGAAGGTTTCCTGAAGACAATTATGTCCCGTTACTCCCTCATCGAAGCGCTTAAACCGTCGCGACGCCTGCTCCATGCAATGCTGGCTGTGCTGCTGGTTGGCACGGGGCTTGCCCAGGATACGGTGGACCGGGAAGGCTATTTCGAGGTCCGGTCGGCATCCACACAGGTCGTCAACGGTGTGCACACGCTGGACGCGCGTTTGCAACTGGTGCTGAGCAGCGAAGCGCTGGCCGCACTGGAAAGCGGTGTCACGCTGAAGATCGAAATGCAGATGCAGGTGATCAGGGTCAAGCGCTTCCTCGTTGATGCGGTCGAAGCCGAGCTCACCAAGGAATACGAGCTCGAATTTCGGCCATTGAGCCAGCGTTATATTGTCAAGAATGTGAACAGTGGAGATCAGGACTCCTTCGCAACGCTCTACTCCGCGCTAAACAGCCTGGGTCGCGTCCAGGGAATGCCCGTGATTGACGATGCGCTGCTGCAGCCAGACCGGACCTACCGGCTGCGCCTTCGCGCGATGCTCAACACGCAGCAATACCCTGCGCCGCTCCGGCTGATTTTCTTCTGGCGCGGACAGTGGCAGCTACAAAGCGAATGGTACGAATGGTTGTTAGAACGCTAAAACGCATTGTTCTTACACTGTTGGCGGCGGCTGGCGTCACGCTGGTGTTGGCCGCGCTGTTTCTGCTGACTCAAACCGTGCAGCGCTCCGACGACTTCGACCGCCTGCAAGACGTCATTCTTGCGATCAATATCGCCGGCGGTTTCATCCTCGTCCTGATACTGATCGGGAACCTGTGGCGATTGCTGCGTGATTACCGCGACAACATCCCGGGCGCCAAGCTTAAGGCACGCATGGTCGGCATGTTTGTCGGCCTTGCCGTTCTGCCGCTCATCGTCGTGTTCTATTTTTCCATTCAATTTATTAATCGCGGCATCGACAGCTGGTTCAACGTGCAGGTCGAGGAAGGACTGGACAATGCGCTGGCACTTAGCCGCGCGGCGATCGAGTTTCGCAAACGGCAGAATCTCGTGTCGACGTCGAACGCAGCTCGACGACTCGCCACCGTTTCGGATCGTCAGCTGGTTTTTGAGCTCAGCATGCTGCGACGCGAGAGCGGCGCGAGCGAGATGTCGGTCTATGCCGATAACAATCGCGTCCTTGCACGGAGCACCGACAGCGCCGTTGCGACGCTGCCGAAGCCGCTGACTGAAGAAGTTGCGTTGCAAATGCAGCAGAACCGGCCATTCGTCAGTCTCGAACCGCTCGGTACCGGCAACGTCGAAATTCGAACCGCCATTTCTTATACCTACCTCGGCAACCGGCAACGCCAGGCGCGAACGCTGCTGGCGCATTTCCCGGTTGAAGAACGACTGGGTAACATGATCAACAGCGTTGAAAATTCGTTCTCCGAATATCAGCAACTGGTGTTCTTCCGCGAAGACCTTAAAGACCTTCTAACGCTGACGCTTGCCTTCGTCCTCTTGCTAAGCCTGTTGGCTGCAATTTACGGCGCGTTTCTTCTCTCGCGACGCCTGGTTGCCCCGATTCAGGATCTGGTCGCGGGCACACGAGCAGTCGCAATGGGCAACTTCGACACCCGGCTACCGACACCGACGCGTGACGAAATCGGCTTTCTGATCAGTTCCTTCAATGACATGACGCAACGCCTCGCGACGGCGCGTCGCGAAGCAACCTTGAGCCAGGCGTTGGTGGAGGCCGAGCGTACCAACCTCGAAGTTATTCTTGCGCGATTGTCGACGGGCGTTCTAGCGCTTGAAGCGGACTTGAAAATTCGCACGGCGAACCAGGCGGCCGGTTCAATTCTCGGCGTTACGCTGGAGAATCGTGCAGGCGAATCGATTCGCGATGTTGCCAAAGGCACGCCGCTGCTGGAGCAGTTCGTTGACGTTGCCTGTGTGCATCTCGATGCAGGCGAAACGGAATGGCGTGAGCAGATTGTGCTGCGCGGCGAAGTTGGCCGGCGTGTTCTAACCTGCGCCTGTACCGCCTTGCCTGGCGATGAGGACAACGCCGCCGGGTTTGTCATCGTGTTCGATGATATTACCGCGCTGCTCCAGGCACAGCGCGACGCGGCATGGGGCGAAGTTGCCCGTCGTTTGGCGCACGAAATCAAGAACCCGCTAACGCCGATCCAGCTGTCCGCCGAGCGAATGCGACGCAAGTATCTCGGCACGATGAGCGAGGACGAGGCGCAAATTCTCGATCGCGCGACGCACACGATCGTGCAGCAGGTCGAGGCGATGAAAGAAATGGTCAACGCTTTCAGTGATTATGCGCGTGCGCCGGATATGGACATCAGCCGCTTCGATCTCGACAAACTCGCACACGAGATTGTCGATCTCTATCGTGCGCAGGAAAGCAACGTCAAGATCGTGTTGACGTCGGACCCCACGATGCCGCTGGTTGAAGGCGACCAGGGTCGTGTTCGGCAAATCCTGCATAACCTGATTCGCAATGCCGTCGAGGCGCTGGAAGGTGCAAATGACGGTCGCATCGATGTGCAGATTGGTGCGGCGGAAATTGATGAGGTCGAAGTAGTCCAGATTCGCGTTGAGGACAACGGCCCCGGGTTCCAGACAGGGTCGGTCAGCCAGATTTTCGATCCCTACGTTACGACGAAGCCGAAGGGCACCGGCCTGGGACTTGCTATTGTGAAAAAGCTGGTTGAAGAACACATCGGTTCGATTCGTGCGAAAAATCGCAGTGACGGGGGAGCAATGATAAGTATTCGTTTGCCACTGAATGAAGCGGCTCGCGAAAAAATGATCGCCAAGGTGCCGGGACGCGCCGATAAACGGAGGGAACACGCATGAGCAATCCTCATGTTCTGGTTGTAGACGATGAAGACGATATTCGTGCCCTGATTCAGGAAATTCTGTCAGACGAAGGTTACGGTGTCACAGTGGCAGCCAACGCGGCCGAAGCACGGGCGGCGCGAACGACAGGCAAGTTTGACCTGATCCTGCTCGATATCTGGATGCCGGACACCGATGGCATTACCTTGTTGCGCGAATGGTCGGATGCCGGCGATCTCAGTTGCCCGGTTGTGATCATGTCCGGTCACGGCACCGTCGACACGGCGGTCGAAGCGACTCGTCTTGGCGCATTCGACTTTGTCGAAAAACCGCTGTCGTTGGCGAAGCTCCTGCGAACCGTCGAAGCGGCATTGGAATCGGCCGGCCGTCAGTCACGCGCGGCGCGCAACCTGCTTCCATCGTTACTGGCCCCGGTCGGTCGCAGTGAAATCATGAAGTCGTTGCGCGAACGCGTGCAGCAATATGCGCAACACGATGGTTTTGTTTTGCTCAGTGGCGAACATGGTACGGGCCGCGGCGCGTTTGCGCGCTACATGCATGCACTCAGCCGGCGCGCTGACGAACCCCTGACCAGTCTGACCGCGGCATCGGTGACAGAAAGCAATGCGGAAGAGCAACTGCTGGGCCGCGAAGGCAATGGTGAAGTGACCGCGGGGGCATTTGAACGTGCATCGGGAGGCACACTCGTTATTGACGAGCTTTCCGATCTGAGTGACGTCGCCCAAAAAATTCTGTTGGGTGTCCTCGAAGACGGCCAGTTCACGCGGGTCGGTGGTTCTGTGCCGGTCAAAGTCAACGCACGCATTGTCGCCACGGTCAGTGCGGACTACGAGGCCCTGATCGAAAGCGGCCGCCTTCGCCGCGACCTGATCGCACAATTGGGCGTGTTGAGCTTGCGTGTGCCCCCTCTGCGAGAGTATTCCGAAGACGTACCCGAGCTGCTGACGTACTACGTTGACAAGCTGGTCGATGCCGAAGGCCTGACGTTCAGACGATTCAGCGTCGCGGCCCAGAACCGGCTCCGCAACTATCCCTGGCCGGATAACGTGCGCGAACTCAAACACCTGGTTCGACGCCTGTTGTTGTCGGGTAGCGACGCCGACATTGCGCTTGATGAGGTCGAGGCTGAGATATCGGCGGTTGCACCGGTTGACGAGCCGCTGGTAAAGCAGGATCTGCTGGCGTTGCCATTGCGCGAAGCGCGCGAGCATTTCGAGCGCTCGTACCTGCAACAACAATTGGTGCTTTGCGACGGCAAGGTCGGACAGCTGGCGAAGCGTGTCGGCATGGAGCGCACCCACCTGTATCGCAAACTGCGATCGCTGGGTGTCGATTTCAAATCAGTCGGGAGTGACGACTAGCTGGTGAGGCTTCACCTCACCACGATCGGCTGGCAGTAGCCGCCCGTCAGGCTGGAACTCGATGCCGGGTTCGCCAAAGTCACTGACGCTGAGTTCGTGCATCACACGCAGAGCGCGTTGTGTGCGATCGATGCTCGGACCGGCCGGCCGTCGCTGTACCGTCGAGATGATCCTGCCTTCGACGAACTGGCCGTTGCCATCCAGCGTCGCAGTCAGAATGGGCGCGACGCCTTTGAGTCCGGCGACACTGATGCCATAGTAGGTCGCAAAATTACCCAGGCTGTAGGCAATCAGGCGGTCTTTGTAGCGCTCCATGGCACGCACAACGTGCGGACCGTGGCCGATCACCAGGTCGGCACCGGCATCGACAGCCCGGCGGGCAAACCAGACGACATCGCCGCGCGGCTCGCCGTAGTACTCTTCTTCGGCGAACGGCAGGTGCATATGGTCTGTTCCCTCGGCACCGCCGTGGAACGATACGATAACAATGTCGTGATGTGCGGCGTTGTGTGCGATCGTCGTAAATGCCGACTCATAGTCGAGCATCATGTTTGAATTTTTCGTAACCGCGTAGGCGAGGAACGCAATCTTCAGGCCGTTGACTTCGAAGCTTGAGTAGTCGCCTTCGCGACCGCTGTGATGCATTCCGCGCTCCTGGATCGCCTGCATGCTGCTACTTCGGCCCTCTTCGCCGAAGTCGCGCGCATGGTTGTTCGCGAGACTCAAGACATCGAAACCAGCCGCCTTGTAGTGATCGGCGTATCGCGTCGGCGACCGGAACAGGTAGCATGCCGCCGGATTGCTGCACTTCTTCGCGGGTTCGCCACCGTCGATCAACACGCCTTCGAGGTTCCCGATGGCGATGTCCGCGGCGGACAAATAAGGTGCCACCTCAGCGAGAAAGCCGGCGCCATCATCATCCGACAAATGATTCTTCGGAAAGTCCGTGCCAATCATCATGTCGCCGACCGCGGCGATGCTGACACGAAATTCGGATTTGTCCGGGGCCGGTGGCGGTGCAGGCGGAGGCGGTAATGGCGTTGCTGGCGAGGGTTGGACAGGCTCGGGTGTCGATTCGGGTTCCGGCAGATTGACAGCTGTCGAGCATGCCGCAAGATGCAATGCTGCGACGATTGCGAAAGTTCTGGCCAGGTTAGTCGCCAAGGCGAATACGCATAACGTCAATCTGCGCTGCCCGCAGCCGGCTGCGTGTGACATTGAGTTTTCCGAGATCGTCGATCGGGCCGATATAGACGCGGTAGTAATCGCGGTTATTGACGCGCGCCCGTTGCACCCGCGACTCGATGCCGTGAAGCGCGAGTTCGGCTTTGCGGCGGTCTGCATCGTTGTGGGTGGAAAAAGATCCGGCCTGCAGCATGTAGACGCCGGGTTCATCAATGGCTTTCGGCTCTACGTCCCGGTCAACGGCCGGCTTGTCGCTTTCGATGATCATCTCGAAAGCGGGCAACATCTTGTAGAAGTCGAACCGGTCTTCGGCGGGCTCTGGCACAGGCATGTCCGGCGCCGCCTCTTCGCTGTTGTGATCGATGGAGTCCTGCAGGCTTGCAGGTTCTTTGGGTGCCATGGCGACCTGTGCTACCGGTTTGCGGTCTTTGACGTAGACGGCAAATGCAACGGACAGGCCGATCGCCAGGCCAAAAATCATCCACACCCAGCCCGGATACTCAGCCTGCTTCTTGCGGCTCGTTGATCGCCTCTTTCTGCGCTTTGCCATTACATCTCTTCCGGAGCTGAGACCCCGATAATTGTCAGGCCATTGGCAACCACTGTCTTGACCGCCTGGTACAGCGCAAGGCGGGCATCGCGCAGCGCGGCATCGTCGACCAGCACCTTGTGTGCGTTGTAGCTGGAATGAAAGTCGCTGACGAGGTCGCGCAGATAATGGACCAGTGTTTGCGGCGCACGATTGCGAGCGGCAAGCTCAAGAATCTCAGGGTAGTGACTCATCGCCGACATCAGCGATTTTTCCTGTGCCGCGACGAGCAAGTGCAGGTTGGCAAGGCCGTTGTCGCGATTCCAGCCCATGCCCAGTTCGTCGGCCTTGCTGAAGACACGCGCAATGCGGGCGTGGGCATACTGGATGTAGTACACGGGATTGTCATTGGACTGCGACGTCGCGACATCGAGGTCGAAGTCCAGTGGCTGATCGTTGGAGCGCATCACATAATAAAAGCGTGCAGCATCATTGCCGACCTCGGCACGCAGCTTGCGCAGTGTGTCGAACTTGCCGGATCGCGTCGACATCTGCACTTTTTCGCCGCTTCGATAGAGCGAAACGAACTGCACCAGCTGTACTTCGAGATCATCGCCGCGGTAGCCCATGGCTTCGAGGCCCGCTCGCACACGCGATACGTAACCATGGTGGTCAGCTCCGAGGATATCGATCAGATAATCGAAGCCACGTTCGCGTTTGTCGAAGTGGTAGGCGATGTCGGATGCGAAATAGGTTTTGACACCGTTCTCGCGTACGACCACCCGGTCCTTTTCATCGCCAAAGTCCGTGGCGGGAAACCAGGTCGCGCCGTCCTTCTTATATAAGAGACCGCGTTTTTCAAGTACCGCCAGCGCTTCGTCAACGCGGCCCGTTTTGGTCAGGCTTTGTTCCGAATACCACCGGTCGAACGTCACACCGAATTCGGCCAGGTCGTCCTTGATGTCGTCGAGAATCGAGTCCAGTGCCTGCTGGCGAACGCGATCGAAACCGTCCTCACCGTTCAGTGATTTCGCTTTTGCGATCAAGGTCTCTATGTAGGTTTCACGACGGACCTTTTCTTCGTCGGTATTTTCGTCGCCGCCATCGGGTGGGACGCCGTCAAGCACGACGTCCTTGTCAAAGGCTTCAATCCCCTCGTCGTCGATTTCGGATGCAATATCACGAATATAGTCGCCACGATAACCTGCTTTCGGAAACGGGATATTGACGCCATTGGCGCCCAGCCAGCGTAACCAGACGCTGGCGCCGAGAATATCCATCTGTCGTCCGGCGTCATTAACATAGTATTCGCGATGCACGGTCTGACCGACGGCCTCGAGCAGGTTACCGAGCGTGGCTCCGAAAGCCGCGTGCCGCCCGTGGCCGACGTGCAGAGGGCCGGTCGGGTTTGCCGAAATGAATTCGAGCAGGACTTTCGGACGATCCTTGGTCGGCTGGCGGCCGTAATCGTTGCCATCGGACAGAACGGTCTTCAATTCGGCGTGAAACGCAGCCGCGCTCATATGGAAATTGATAAAGCCCGGTCCTGCGACCTCGACCTTCTCAACTTCTTCGCTGTCACCCAGCGCCTTGACGATCGCAGTAGCGATTTCGCGGGGATTCTTCCGTGCGGGTCGCGCGAGCTGCATTGCGACATTGCTCGCGAAATCACCATGACTGGCGTCGCGTGTACGTTCGAGTGTCGTGGCCAGATCGAGTTCGCCGACCACCGAATTGAGCTCAGGCAGTCTGGCAAGGGCTTTGGTGACAAGTTTTGCGACGATGTGTTTCATTTTCAGATGAGGTCAGATTCGGCGAGCCGGCAATTCTACCGGGTTATCACAGAGTGTATAGGGTGAGCTGAAAATGTCTTCTTAAAACAACTCGATGGGATCAACATCGATCGACCAGCGCACCTTGCGTGCCGTCGTGTCGCCTTCGAGAGCCGGGCGCAACTCACTGAGCACACGATGCAGGCCCGCACGGTCACTGCTTTGCAGCAGGAGCTGTGCCCGGTAGCGACCCGCCTTGCGTGCCATCGGCGCATCAACCGGACCGAGTACACGAAGCGTCTTGTCGCCGTTCTTGCCGATTCGCTGTTTGGCACTGGTCAGAAAGCGATGCGCATCAGCCTTTTTGTGGGCGGCTGAGCGCAGCAGAGCCAGCCAGGTGAATGGCGGCCAGCGGGTCTGTTCGCGTTCGAGGATCGCCTCGTCGGACACCTGCCGGTAGCCGCCCTCGATCAAGGTTTTCCAGAATTGATTGGAAGGAAATGCGGTCTGAATCAGAACCTCGCCCTGGCGTGTTTCACGCCCTGCGCGGCCGGCAACCTGGATAACAGACTGTGCCAGGCGCTCGGCACTGCGAAAGTCGGTGCCGAACAGGCCCTGGTCCGCATTGATAACACCGACCATCGTGAGTTTTGGAAAATGGTGACCTTTTGACAGCATCTGGGTGCCGACAAGAATGTTTGCGCTGCCGAGCGTCGCGCCTTCCAGCGCTTCGTGCATTGCACCCTTCTGGCTGGTGCTGTCGCTGTCGATGCGACTTACGACGGCTCGCGGAAATCGATCGCTCAGTGCCTCTTCGAGACGTTCGGTTCCCTCCCCGAGGGCTTGTGCGGTTTCGCCGCATTCGTCGCAGCGATATTTCAGCACGCGTGCATGCCCGCAATGGTGGCATCGCAGCTCCTGGCTGCGGGCATGGACGGTCAGGCGGGAATCGCATCGCTCGCATCCCGCGATGTGCGCACATTGACTGCATATCAAGGTCGGCGCAAAACCTCGCCGATTCAGAAACAGCAGCACCTGGCCGTCGCTGTCGAGATGATGCCGTATCGATTCCGCCAACGGTTCACTGATGCCGTCGCGGGTCGGTTCACGCATTGTGTCAATCAGGCGAATGACCGGCGGCTTCGCTCGCCCGGCGCGTGACGGCAGGAGAATATGGCGGTAGGTGCCGGTGCGGCAATGTTGCAGCATTTCAAGCGTTGGCGTTGCGCTGCCAAGAATGACCGGAATATCCAGGTGCTTCGCCCTGGCAATGGCGAGGTCGCGCGCTGAATAGCGCAGCCCTTCCTGTTGTTTGAACGAATGATCGTGCTCTTCGTCGACGATGATCAGGCCCGGATTTTTCATCGGCACGAATACAGCGGATCGCGTGCCGACGATCAGCCGCGCGGCACCGGACCGGGCGGCACGCCACGCGGCCAGGCGCGCATTGTCGCTCAGCGCAGAGTGCAACAGCGCCGGTTGCAGCCCGAGTCGTTCGCCAAGCCTTGCA
Source organism: Gammaproteobacteria bacterium (assembly GCA_030426325.1). Classification (GTDB taxonomy): domain Bacteria; phylum Pseudomonadota; class Gammaproteobacteria; order Steroidobacterales; family Woeseiaceae; genus UBA1847. The sequence continues at coordinate 16,430 of JAUHYO010000016.1, forward strand.
ACCAGCTGTGGGGTCAATCCGATTTCAGGAACCAGAAGTAGCGCCTGCTTGCCCTGATCGAGGACATCCTGAACCCGCTGCAGGTAGACCTCGGTCTTGCCGCTGCCGGTAACGCCATCGAGCAAAAACGCGGTAAAGGCTGCACTTTCCCTCAATGCCGCCAATGCCTGGGACTGGTCGTTATTCAGCTTGGGTCCGGCCACCTTTTCGGCAGCCAGCCGTTCGTCGTATTCATCGGCCGGTGCGGTAAACGTTGCGATCAGTCCTTTTTCGACGAGGCCCCGGGTGGCACGACGCCAGGTTGGCATCATTTCCGTCAGTGTGTTCGCGTCGAGGCCATCGCCTCCGGCATCGATTAACAATGCCAGCATCTCCGCCTGCCGTGGTGCCCGCTTGCCGAGCGACGCGATATCAAAGCGTTCACCGGCATCCGTAACGGCGATGCGCTCGACCGTCGGATCCACGGGCTTGCCCTGCCGAAGCAATGTCGGCAGGGCCGCTGCGACAACCTCGCCAATCGGATGGTGGTAATAGTCGCTTGTAAAGCGGATCAGCCAGAGATCCGATGCATCCAGAAGGGGCGTCTCATCCAGGATGCCGGCGATGCGCCGGATCTTGTCGGCGCCCACGCTCGATTCGTTGGTATGCGCCATCACGAGACCAACCTGCTGCCGGCGCCCAAAAGGTACCAATACACGCTGGCCAACACCGGGAACGGGGCCGTTGGCGGCGGGCAGGTAGTCGAATTCCCGGGACAGCGGGACATTGACGGCAATCTTGAGGATCAGTTTATCGCTCACGACACTTTACATAATATGGAGAATTGAACCCCCGGTCTGTCAACTTCATTGCGGCCCGAGCGTTGTTTGAGGGAAGACAACTTAGATCACCCGGTGGTGGAGTCAAGGGATATGACAGCAGGCACTGCAGATTTTGCGGTATCGTGCGACGAGTCGCAGACGGGGGCACGAACACTGCAACAGGCACAAAAATTGGACCAGTTTCTCGCATCCGTTGAACGACGGGCGCTACGCATTGCCGAGATTGCCATTCGCGATCGCGACGAGGCGCTGGACCTGGTTCAGAACGCGATGATCAAGCTGGTCAGGAATTATCGCAGTCGCGATACGGATGAGTGGGCGCCGCTGTTCTATCGAATATTGCAGAATGGTGTGCGTGACTGGCATCGGCGGCAGGCCGTGCGCCGGCGGGTCATGGCATGGATGCCCAGGGCGAAATCGGATGACAGCGACTATGATGCTATAGCGGCTGCGCCGGACCTTGCGGGCCGTGCGCCGGACGAGGAGTTGCAGAATTCGGAGGCTATGCGTGACATGGAGACTGCGGTGCACAATTTGCCGACCCGGCAACGAGAGGCGTTCATGCTACGAACATTCGAGGGTCTGGACGTCGCCGGAACGGCCGTTGCAATGGGCTGCAGTGAAGGAAGCGTCAAGACACATTATTCACGAGCTATTCACTCGTTGCGTGAAAAGCTGGGAGAGCACTACCAATGAATGACAGACACGATAATCCCGATGACCGCATCGCAACGATTGCGAAGCAGTCATTTGACGAGTCCGTCGACAGTCTCGATGCCGCCACACTGTCGCGCCTGAATCGTAGCCGGCAGGCGGCGCTCGCCGAAATGCGCAAGCCCAGCTGGAGCTGGCAGCAATGGATGCCGGCAAGCGGCCTGGCGGCGGCGGTGTTGCTGGCCGTGTTCGCGTTTCGCGGCCCGGCCGAAATCGATTTCGTCGGCGAGCCGGCGACTGACCTCGAAATACTGTTAAGTGAGGAAAGCATCGAGATGTTCGAAGATCTCGAGTTTTACAGCTGGCTCGCGACCCAGGAGCTGGAGGGCAACGGCGATCTTGGCTAACGACGCAATACGCGGATTGATGTGCACGTTTGCGCTGTGTGCATCGGTCAATGCGATGGCCGATGAGGAAATGCCGGATATGGATTTTCTTGAGTATCTGGGCATGTGGGAAGCGTCGGATGAGGAATGGCTGTTACTGGACGAAGATGCGGTGGCAGATAACAAGGAACGGAGCGAACCCGTACCGGAAGGTGAAGAGTCGACGGAGACAAATGATGAAAGCTAAACAGATCATCGCGATTTTTTGCTTGTTGTTCTTGAGCCTGGGCCTCCGGGCTGAGGACGGCATCGCATGGGAAAGTCTGAGCACGTCGCAGCAGGAAGTTTTGGCGCAATTCTCGGATGAATGGAATTCGATGCCAGCCGAGCGTCGCGAGCGCCTGGCGCGCGGTGCGGAACATTGGGCAGGCATGACACCCGATCAGCGTAATGAAGCGCGGAGCCGGTTCAACAGCTGGCGTCGCCTTTCCAGCGATCGAAAAGAGTTGATTCGCGAGCGCTACCAGATATTTCGTGACTTGCCGGTTGATGAGCAACGCCGGATCCGCGATAACTTCAATCAATTTCGCCGCCTTAACAAGGAACGACGACAGCTGATGCGAGATCGCTATCAGAACATGACGCCGGAACAACGACAACGATTGCGAGATCGCCTGAAAGACAGACCGAGAGCCAAGCCGCGTGACGGTGCGTAGATAGTTTCGGACGATTGTTTTGTACCGCCTTCGCCACTCCGTTAAACTGCCGCAGTTCAATCGGAGGGGCCTTGATGAGAATTGGTGTACCAAAAGAAATCCATGCAGGTGAACGGCGCGTTGCAACGACGCCAGAGGTTGCCGCAGGGCTAATCAAACTGGGTTTCAGTGTTGCCGTCGAGAATGACGCTGGCAAAGAAGCCAGTTACTCCAACGACGCCTACAAAGAGGCTGGCTGTGAGCTGGTAACAGCAAGCGATGTCTGGGCCAGCGCCGACATTATTCTTAAGGTTCGCGCTCCTGAGGGCGGCGAGGCCGATAGTCTGCGCGCCGGACAAACGCTGATCAGTTTCCTGTGGCCGGGCCAAAACCCCGATCTGCTTAAGAAATTGACGGCGAGCGGTGCGACCGTCATGGCAATGGACAGCGTACCCCGGATTTCACGCGCCCAGAAAATGGACGCGCTCAGCTCGATGGCGAACATCGCGGGATACAGGGCAGTCGTCGAAGCCGCGCAGCATTTCGGACGATTCTTCACCGGCCAGATTACGGCGGCCGGCAAGGTGCCACCCGCCAAGGTGATGGTCATCGGTGCCGGTGTTGCCGGTCTTGCGGCGATTGGTGCTGCCAAGAGTATGGGTGCCATAGTCAGGGCATTCGATACCCGACCCGAAGTTAAAGAGCAGGTCGAGAGCATGGACGCCGAGTTCCTGATGCTGGACTTCGAAGACGACGAAGACGGGTCTGGCGAAGGTGGTTATGCGAAGACGATGAGCAAAGAGTTCATCGAAGCCGAGATGGCGTTGTTTGCAGCCCAGGCAAAAGAAGTCGACATCATCATCACGACAGCACTGATACCCGGAAAGCCCGCGCCCAAATTGATTACCGCGGACATGGTTCACTCAATGAAAAACGGTAGTGTCATCGTCGATCTCGCAGCCGAGCAGGGTGGCAACTGCGAGCTGACTGAAGCCGATCGCATTGTCGAAAGCAACGGTGTTTCGATCATTGGCTATACCGATTTACCGAGCAGGCTTGCCGCACAGTCCAGCCAGTTGTATGCAACCAATCTCCGTCACCTGCTGACGGACATGACGCCAGAGAAAGACGGCAACATCGTCGTCAACTTTGACGACGAAGTCGTACGTGGTGCGACTGTTTGCCGAGGCGGTGAGACGACCTGGCCGCCGCCGGCGCCCAAACTCTCTGCCGCACCCAAAAAGGCTGAACCACCGCCGATGCCGGCCAAAGAAGAATCGAAACCGTCTGTTGTCGGGCCACTGATTGGCATGGTCGTCGGTGCGCTGGCTTTGCTCGGGCTGGGATCCGTTGCTCCGCAGTCATTCATGGATCATTTCACCGTTTTTGTACTCGCCTGCTTCGTTGGCTACATGGTGATCT
>JAUHYO010000317.1 GCA_030426325.1 Gammaproteobacteria bacterium
CTGGCACTCGGAATTTTTCAATTCGGACTGCTGCTTGCACTGGAAGTACCGATGCGGCGGGCGCTGAACGGATTACGGCTCTGGACGGCCACGGTGCTGATCAACAGCATGATCATGACCGTCTATCTCTGGCATATCACCGTTATGATTGTCTTTGTCTCGTTGTTGTATCTGGCCGGCAGCCCGGGGCTCGGCATCGAGCCTGGCACCAATGACTGGTGGCTGTCCCGACCGGTCTGGATTGCGCTGTTATTTGCACTGTTGTTGCCGGTCGCACTATTGCTGTCGCCGCTTGAACGTCGCAGTCAGCCCGCGGATGCTCCGATTCCCGCGGCGGCCCGGCAAGTTGCCGGCGCCTTGATGGTCTGTCTGGGCATCGCTTTGCTGGCCATGTACGGTTTTGGCGGCGGGCCGATCGCGCGGCTTGACCTGATCGCGTTCATGCTGGTCATTGCCGGGTCCGGTGTCAGCGGTCTGCTGCCGAAGCTAGGGCGGTAGCCGGCATTCGCGGTTTAAGGAGGCTGGCAAGCGCCAGCGCGGCGAATCTGAACTGTCGAAATCGGATGTATCGAGAGAGCCACCTCGTTTCCTGAGCGACCGAAGGATGATGTCCCGAACCATCGGAGCATTTGGCTGTGGGTCGAACCCGCCGTCGGGCATCACCGATCGCAGAACATTGTCTCCGCCGAATGCCAGGTAGTTTGAAACAGCAACGCGAACCGAATCGGTATCCTTAATCTCGCGGCCGTCGTCGTGGTGCATGGCGACCGACATGATCGTGTTTTTGCAATCGATGGAGACTCGCATGCCGGAAAAGCCAATTCGCCGCTCGCCTCGGTGGGCCTGCTCGGATACGACCTGGCGAAGTTCAGCACCGCTTAGCTCAACGACCATTAGCTGATTGTCGAACGGTGACATTTCATAGACGCTTCCGAAACTGAGTTCGCCGGCCGGCAAGTTGGCGCGAATACCGCCGTTGATCACATGAATCGAAATATCCGCGTCGATATCGTCGAGCATCGCGTCAGTGTAGAGATTACCCAACGCCGACTCGGGGTCATCGCTTAGCTCGAAAGCCGTTTCCAGCGTAATGCCAACTTTCCGGTTTCGAAATTCGGCTGCGTAACCGGCGGCCTGATCGGCAATATCGACGATGTCGGGGTCGGGGGAAAACTCGACACCTTCATAGTTGCCGGTCATCGACAGTCGGGTTGGCGGGAAAATTGTCTTATCAATCACTGAGCCGCGTTTTCGATCCACTAGGAGGTCCACGCGACTGAAGGCGGTCATGCGTGAATAGCTCGACGTTATCGAAATGCCATTGACAACATGCGCCAGTCCTTTGTGTATATGGCCGGCAAAAATATGATCGACGTAGCCATAGGGCAGTGCCTGGGCAACCTCAAAAATCTCATGACGCATTTCGCAGGACGACAGATCGTAGGGGTCGTCAAACCGGGTGCATTCCCCACCGGCATGCGCTGTGACAATAACGACCGTCGCACCGGCTGCCCTTAGAGTTCTGGCTTCCCGTTCGATGGTTTCGGCAAGCGGTGCGACCCGCAGGCCGACGGTATTCGATGCGATGGTCGCCGCCAGCGCATTGCGCGACATTACGCCGACGATGCCGATCTTTAAGTTCCCGGCCTGGACGATGACCGATGGATGTACGTTGTCCCAGGCAACTGGTTCTCCCGTTGCCTCGTCAATCAGGTTGGCGGCGAGAAACGGGAACTTTGCCTCTGTCGCGCGTTGCCTGAGGGCACCCTGTGGATCGTCTGCCTCGGATTCCGGGATCGGCAAAGGGCCGGCTGGCCCAAAATCGAATTCATGATTGCCAATGGCTGCCGCCGCGTATTCCAGTGCGTTAAAGGCGGCAACGACCGACGCACCTTCCGTGATATTGGACTCCAGCGTACCCTGCCACATATCGCCGGCATCGATCAGCAGGACGGCACCGCCGTCGTCGTGCCTTGCGGCGCGAGCGGCATTCACATAGCCGGATAAGGCGGCGAGGCCGCCGCGATCTTCACCCGGCAGCAAGGCGCCATGAACATCGTTGGTGCCGATAAGGGTAAGCCTGAGTGGTTCCGTCTGCGAGCAACCACCGATGAGGCAGGCCGCGAGAAGTATAGTCAGCATTGGTCTCATGCGTGCTGACTATACTACTGCTGGTCGAATTATCGACGGCTAAGCAGTCCGTCGAGGTAGTCGTAGGCAGCGTCCGACCCGGACATGACCAGCGCGAACAAGGCCTCTTCGCGCAGCTTGCGTCCCAATTGCCTGTCCTCGATGATGCCTCGAAACCAGGTGAGATTTTCTGCAGCCGTCACCTTGCCCAGATCCGCGATTTCCTTTTCGGACGAGACCGGGCAGTTCGAGCTAAAAACATGTATTTGAACAGGCTTGCCGTGACTGAACCGTGCGTAAATCTGAAGGTGCGCCGGAGCGGCAGCACAATCGCCGTCACTCGAAAAACTCATGTTGCGTCCGTCGAGATTGCAGCCTTTGCGAGTCACCTTGCCGTGCTCCCAGGAAAAGCAGCACATTTCGCTCGAGGCATCCGTTTCCTCGACTTGCCACGTATGCCATCCATCCTCCAGACGGGGTGGAAATTCAGCCGCTACCGGGCCACTGCTCAGCGCCATGAGCAAAAGCACAATGAAACTGACATTGATCGCGCGCGTCATCAGAGGCCACCGTCAAGAGCCGAGTCGATGATGCTCCAGACCTCGTCGCTATCCATGATCACCAGCATTTCCAGCAATTCTTTCTTCAGGGCCGGATCTTGTGTCGTGCGATACAGCTCTAGCACGCCTTCGTCATGGCCGGATACCAGCATCCCGTCGAGCGCAGCTTCACGAACCTCGTGAGTTGTCGCATCGCGAAATATCTGCACCAGGGTCGAATTGACTTCGTCGCCGCCGACAATACCCATGGCCTCAATCGCCTGTGCCTGGATATCCGGGTTACTGCTGTCCAGGGCCATCTTGCGAAGCTCGTCAAAATCACCGGAGATGGCGTATGCATTTATCAGGGCTTCCGAAGCGCCATTTTGGGCGCGCAATTCGCGCAGCTCATTGCGCGCGTTCATCACGCCGAGCATGTCGACCGCATCTTCGTAATCGTCGCCGGTAGCCGTCAGGGCGATGTCGAAAACCGCTTTCTTGTCGCCTGCGATCATGAGCGCTTCGAGTACGGCATTGCGTGCTTCGCTGTCACCCGATTCGTAGATTGACTTGAGCGCGGACAGGGCGCCCGGGTCTCCGCCAATGCCAATCATCCGAATTGCTTCTTCCTGCATTTCGCCACTGGACTCCCTGGCGAACTCGAGCAGAATTTCCTGCGCCTCCGGCCTGTTGATCTGGCTGAGGATGAACAGTGCGCGCTCTTTCAGGTCGTTGCTGTTGTTGCCGGCAAGCACCTTTTTGACCAGCGGCAATGCGCGATCAGGTGGTGCCGTGATCAAGGCTTCTATGGCCGCAATTTTCAGCTCTTCTGTGTCGCGCGCAGCATCACTTTGCGCTGCACTGTTCGCCGCAATAAAAAGCGCCGAGGCAATCAAGAGATACTTGCTTAGGGTCTTCATTTTCATTTCCTGTGTCATGTTGAATGTGCTTCATCTGATGGTTCATTCGCCAACTTCGTTAGCATCACATTCAACTCAAAAGTTAACTGGGCCTTCAGTGCAGCGGCATCCTCGGG
>JAUHYO010000318.1 GCA_030426325.1 Gammaproteobacteria bacterium
CAGCTACAGGTCCAGCAGTCGGCCGCCGAACATACCCTGCGCCGTACCGAGCTTCGCCGCCAGCAACGGCTGCACGAACACGGCCTGGTCAGCGCCGCATCCTTTGACAGCCTGCAATACGACGTGGAAGCGCTGGCTGCCGCTCTGGAGCTCGACCGGCTGAATTACAGCTACACGGAAATTCGTGCCCCGATCAGCGGGGTCGTCAGCAGCCGGGCAATAAAGCTCGGCCAGTACCTGAATCCCGGTGATCTTGCCTTCCGCATCAGCGACACGACACAACTGGTAGCCACTGTTCGCGTACCACAGAACGAACTTGAACATTTTCGGGTCGAATTGCCATTGAGCCTGCAAGTCAACGCCGCCGGTACCCGGGAATACCCCGCACTGATCGACCGGATCAGCCCTGTGGTCGAACGCAGTGACGGCACCTTCCGCGTTACCAGCTACGTGGACAATGCCGACGGCGAACTGGCACCTGGCATGTTCGCAAGAATCAGCGTCCGCTATGAAAAGTTTGCAGACGCCGTGGCTCTGCCGGAAAGCGCGGTCATGGAAGAGGACGGCGCCTTTGTCGTCTACGTAATCAGCAACGGACAGGCAGAACGGCGGGAGATCGTTCCCGGTGTTCGGGATCGAGGACTGGTACAGATAGTCACTGGCGTCAGCGCCGGTGATGTCGTCATTAAGAACGGCTCGACGGGCGTTCGCGATGGAACAGCCGTCGTTGCGATGAATCTTGCGGTTGCCCAGCAGCGCCGCTAGCACATAACGAAAGAGGGAGCGTTACGAAATGACAGCCAACAGGGCCTCAGGATTTCTGCTTGTACTGTTGCTGGCCGCGTGTCAGTCGGAGACAGCGTCAGAATCCGCCAGCGAGAATGAGCCGCTGCCGGCGATCCCCGTCGAGGCCGCGTACCCGAGTCGGGGCGACATCGTTTCAACCTATTCGGGTACTGCCGCGATTGAAGCACTGGCCGAAGCGACGGTCATCGCCAAAGTCGGCGGAGAAGTACGGGAAATACAAGTTGAGGAAGGCGACGACGTTCGTGCCGGCCAGTTACTGGCACGACTCGACGGCGATCGGCTGCGGCTGATACAGACTCAGGCCGAGGCCAACCTGCAGAAACTGCGCCGCGACTTTCAGCGGAATCAGGACCTGAAGGACCGTAGCCTGATCAGCGCCGGCGATTTCGAAAAAATCCAGTACGAAATGGAGGCACTTGAGGCCAGCTACAAAATGGCCAGTCTCGAAGTCAGCTACACCGAAATACGTGCCCCGATTGACGGCGTGGTCTCGGAGCGCTTCGTAAAAACAGGCAATTCGATTGATGTCAACGCGAAGCTGTTTCATGTCACCAGTCTCGACCCACTGGTCGCGTACCTGCACGTGCCTGAACGGGAATACCGACGCATGTCGCAGGGAATGCCAGCGACCATTCAGGTAGATGCCCTGGGCGGTGCGCGTTACACAGCAAGCATTGCCAGAATCAGTCCGGTTGTAGACCCGTCCACCGGCACGTTCAAAATCACCGTGGAAATCTCCGACCCGGAACGACGTTTGAAACCGGGCATGGTGATGCGCATCGGCATCGTTTCCGACGTTCATGCTGATGCCCTGCAGATCCCCCGCGGCGCAATTATCGATGATGGCGGCGAAACATCCGTGTTTGTTGTCAAAGATGAAACCGTCAGCCGCCGCCCGATCCGCACCGGCTTTGTGGCCAATGGCAACATCGAAGTTGTCGAAGGGCTGGATGACGGTGAGCAGATTGTGATTGTCGGCCAAAGCGGATTGCGCGACGGCTCGCGCGTCGAGCTGATCGACACGAGCCCCGACGCGAAAAATGTACTGGCAGCGCCAGCACCAAGTTCGCAAGACGAAAGCTGACAGGTACCGGACTATGCGGCGACTCATCGAAATCGCGACCCAGCGGCGCGTCACCATCGTCATGTTCACTATCGCCATAGTGCTGTTTGGCATGGTGTCCCTGTCACGCCTGAACGTTAACCTGCTGCCCGACATTTCCTATCCAACCATCACGATTCGTACCGAACTGACTGGCGCGGCACCCGTCGAGATCGAAAACCTCCTGACCAAACCCATAGAAGAGGCCGCCGGCATCATCCGCAACGTACGGCTGGTGCGCTCGGTGTCGCGCTCCGGTCAGTCGGACGTGACCCTCGAGTTTTTGTGGGGCACGGACATGAACATTGCGGGCGTCGATGTTCGCGAAAAGATCGATATTCTCGAACTTCCGATCGAGGCCAGCCGTCCCTTGTTGTTGCGGTTTGATCCGTCAAGTGAACCCGTCATGCGTTTCGGCCTGCTGCGCAGCGAAGAAGGTATCGCCGGTACCGACAGTGATGAAGCCACTCTCAAGTCTTTGCGGCGCCTCGCTGAAGACCGTATCAAGAACGACCTGGAGGCGGTCGAAGGTACCGCCGCCGTCAAAGTCAGCGGCGGTATGGAAGATGAAATCCAGATTCGCGTGGACCAGCAAAAGCTGTCGCAACTCGGACTCAGTATCGCGGAGGTTGCCAATCGACTGCGCGCCGAAAACGTCAATTTGTCCGGCGGTCGACTGGAAGAAGGAGCTCAGCGCTTTCTGGTCCGCACCATCAATGAATTTCAGAATGTTGAAGAATTCGCCGATGCCATCGTAGCCAATGTCGGCGGTACACCGGTTTATCTGCGTGACATCGCCACTGTCAGTCGCGGCCACAAAGAGCGAGAAGCCATTACCCGCATCAACGGTCGTGAATCGGTGGAGCTGGCCATATACAAAGAGGGCGATGCCAATACGGTACAGGTAGCTCGACGCATCAGTAATCGACTCGAGAGTGTTCGCGCAACCTTGCCGGACGGCCTGGACCTGACCCTCGTCTATGACCAGTCCACGTTCATTTCGGCGGCTATCCGCCAGGTCACGTCCGCCGCCATCTTCGGCGGCCTGCTCGCTATCGTCGTTCTCTACGGCTTTCTGAAAGACGCTCGTGCGACCGCCATTATTGCAATCGCTATTCCGGTATCGGTTATCGGCACATTCCTGCTCATGTACAGCAATGGCGTTTCATTGAACATCATGTCGCTTGGCGGTATTGCGCTGGCGGTAGGGATGCTTGTGGATAACGCCATCGTCGTGCTTGAGAACATAGTCCGCAAACGCGAACAAGGCTACGCCCTCGTGCAAGCTGCCCAGGAAGGCACGGTCGAAGTCTCCGGCGCGGTAGTTGCAGCAACACTGACCACCGTCGCTGTCTTCTTTCCCATGGTCTTCATCAGCGGTATCGCGGGCCAGCTGTTCCGCGATCAGGCGATGACAGTGACCTTCGCGTTACTGTTTTCACTGCTGGTCGCGCTGACCTTGATACCGATGCTGGCCGCATTGTCACCCGGCGGGCGATACGGCAACGACGACGGCACACCGCCGAACCGTTTCACCCGCGGCGTGGCACTCGTCCTTTGCGGCGTCAGGTTTCTGTTCGCACTGCTTGGCAAAGCTGCCCGATTATTGCTGCTGGTACCCGGCTTTCTGCTCGACCGACTGTACCGGGTCACAGCGCATTACTACGAGCCGCTCTTGGCATGGTCATTACGCCACCGGACCGCGGTTATTGTTGGCGCACTGGGTATTTTTGCCGCAACGATGCTGTTAATACCGCGTTTGGGCAGCGAACTCATTCCACAGCTCTCGCAAG
>JAUHYO010000319.1 GCA_030426325.1 Gammaproteobacteria bacterium
GCCTGAAGCCGAAAGTGCTTGCCCTCACGACACCGATTCCGGCCGAAACCGAGGCGATTCTTTACGTTGAAATGACCGGTGTCGACATAAACGCTGACGGCGACACCGCGACCATTACCACGACAGCGCAAGCGACGCTTCGGCGCATGAGCGACGGTGCGCATATCTACGTGACCGAGGTCTCGTACCAGGATACCGACTCGCTGACCAACTGGACCAAAGATGACCTGTCGGCCTGGCATGCGTATTCGAATTACGCGCGCCACTATATCGGTCGTGAAATATCGGCCAGGGTTTTCGAGCGTGTCGAGCTCGACCATGAGCTGAAACCTCTCCCCAGTGACGACGTGGCACTGAATCGTCGTGATAAATGGCGCGGTACAACTCAGTCGCTGACGCCGACGCTGTCCTGGGAACTGACGTTGTCATCGTACGATGCCACGAGCGAAACTATCGGGAATCTTGATCCGATGGCCATCCAGTACGACGTTGAGGTCTACGATTCTCACCAGATGGTCTACTATGCCCGGCGTCTGGACAGCAACAGCCACGCGCTGGAGGTTGAGCTCGAGCCTTGCAAGACTTATCGCTGGACGGTCAGGCCGATTTACCCGATTGGAAACGACTTGAGATTTGGAGAATGGATGCGATTCGAATCCGACACCATTAGCGGACGCGGCAACATCGGTCTGGCAGCATCCACTGCGGCCGCGTATATCCAGGATTTCGTATCGCTGGAAGTCAAATGTCGCCGGCGTTAGCAACGGCGATCCTGCTGATGGCTGCCGGCGGTTCAATCCAGGCAAGTGAAGGGCACGACGAACTGGTCGAGCTTTTCAAGGACTGGCGAGCGTTCGAGTCGCCGCCACGGGTCGACGGTGCACCGGATTATTCCAGCGCCAGTTTCGAACGCCGGCAGGGCGACTTTCTTGAGCTTCGCAAGCGACTCGACTCCTTCGATGTATCGGGCTGGCCGATCGCCGAGCAGGTTGACTGGCACCTGGTGCGCGCGGAGATGAATGGCTACGATTTCAATCGTCGTATCCTCAAGCCCTGGGCGCGCGATCCGGCATTTTACAATTCCATCTGGTTGGAGCGCAGCGATGTGCCGGCGCACGAAGGACCGACTCACCATGCAGTGGTTGAAGTCTGGACCTACACATTTCCGTTGTCATCGACAGAACGTCAGAGACTGCTGGACGAACTGAGCGCAATTCCGCCGCTGCTGAGACAGGCCAGGAACAACCTGACCGGCAATGCGCGCGATCTTTGGATTACCGGCATTCGCGATATTCGAAGAGACGCGGATGAGATCAATACGCTGCGCGAGTTGATCGGCGATTCAATGGACGGCGAGCTGGATGCGGCACTAAAAAATGTGAGCGATGCGACTCGCGACCTTGTTGCCTGGCTCGAAGCAGAAGCGTCCTCGAAAACGGGGCCGTCCGGTATTGGCAAGGAGAATTACACCTGGTACCAGCAGAATGTCCACCTGGTGCCCATGACCTGGGAAGACGAGGTCCGACTACTGCAGCGAGAGCTTGATCGCGCCTGGTCTTCGCTAAAGCTTGAGGAACAACGCAACCGGCACTTGCCGCCGATGAAAGCGGCAGGTTCGCCGGAAGAATACGAAGCGCTTGCGAACCGGGCCGTTGATCGCATCATGGATTTTCTGCGCGAGCGGGACATCGTAACGGTTACGGATTACATGAGACCGGCGCTGGAGGCACATAAGGGCGCATTCGTTGACGAGGCATCACGCAACTTTTTCATGATTACTGCGCACTACGATCCGGCGCCGTTGTTTACTCATTTCTATCACTGGTTCGAGCTCGCACGCATGGATGTTGAGCCGCACCCGAGCCCCGTCCGGCAGGGAGCGTTGCTTTACAATATTTTTGACAGCCGCAATGAAGGTACGGCAACCGGTGTCGAGGAAATGTTCATGCACGCCGGTCTGTACGACGACAGTCCCCGCTCGCGCGAACTCGTCTGGATTCTGCTGGCACAGCGCGCCGCGCGTGGTCTCGGATCGCTTTATGCCCATGCCAACGAAATGACGATGGAAGAGGCCGGTGCCGTCCACATGGCTGGTACACCACGCGGCTGGATGCGAACGGAAAAAGAATTGCTCATTTTCGAACAACATCTCTACCTGCGCCAGCCAGGCTACGGTACCAGTTATGTTACCGGCAAATACCTGCTGGAGCGCACCCTGGCCGATTACGCCAGGGTTGTCGAGGAACGTGGCGAAGCATTTCGATTGAGCGATTTTTTTGATCGCCTGAACGCCATCGACAGTATTCCGATTTCGCTCGCGCGCTGGGAAATGACGGGTTTACACGACAAGCCAAGAGTTCAGGCTCAATGATTCAACGTGTTCCGTTTCGCCTGATCGATTTTTTTCAACGACATTCCGAACGCGGTGAATCCCTTGCGCTGATCACGGTACTCAATACCGAAGGTTCAACCTACAGCAAAGCCGGTGGACAGATGCTGGTTGCCGATAATGGCGACTTCGAAGGCATGCTGTCGGGCGGCTGTCTCGAAAACGACCTGGGGGAGCGGGCAAAGTCAGTCATCCGTGAGAGCAAGCCGGCAAGAGTTACCTATGACTTGAGCCAGGATGACGGCGTGTTTGGCCTCGGCGTTGGCTGCGAAGGCGCAATTCACGTGCTGATTCAGCCACTCAATGCAAGTTCGCGGTACGAACCATTCGCGAGCCTTGTTTCACAATTTGGTGTCGCACCGTTCGTCGATTTTCAAATTTCTGACGACGACGGCGTGGTGGACTCGACGCGGTTATGGGCGCCGTTGCGCCTGTTGATTCTTGGTGCCGGGATGGATGCGGAGCCGCTGGTGGTTTTCGCCGTTGAGCTCGGTTACCAGGTAAGTCTCGCGGATCACCGGCCAGCCTCGATTGACGGATTTCGAACCGTACCCGGTGTGTCGCCTGTCTGCGCGCCAGCGGATTCGATTGCGTCTCACTTCGAGCTGGATCGTTTTGATGCGGTCATCGTCATGAGTCACAACCTCGATGCGGATCGCGCCTACCTGAAAATTCTGGCCGACTCGTCAGTACCGTACATCGGATTGCTTGGGCCACCGCACCGCCGCGATCGATTGCTGCGGGAGATTGGCAGGAGTGCAGACAGCTTGGGTGACCGGCTGCACGGACCGGTGGGCAGGCAGCTCGGCGGGCGCGGGCCCGGGGCTATCGCCCTGGAAATAGTTGCGGAACTCCAGGCGAGGTTTTCCAAAGTCGACTAGGGCCGTGGGAGGCTTTCAAGATCTGCGGGCGTGTCGATGTCGATGCCTGCTTCGGCGCTGGCGAGCGAGTTGACGCTGAACCTGCCGCTGTCGACGACCTGCTTTGCACCGTGGTCGCCACGCAATTGCATCAGGTCGGCAAACGTCGGCCGTGTAAAAAGTATCGGTGGACCGCGGGTATCGCCATACGACGATGCGACAATGTCGACATCCGAATCACGCCAGTGGCGAACAATGGCGTGCAGATGTTTAGTGCTGACCAGAACCTGGTCCGCCAGCATGAGCAAAATCGCGTCATACTGTGTGGCGCATGCTTGAACGCCGGCGGCAATGCTGGTTCCAATTCCTTCGGCGTAGGTCTCGTTCAGGATCATCCGGTCGAACAGGTTGCCCGCCGCCGCCGCGACGCTTTCGTGCTGATGG
>JAUHYO010000320.1 GCA_030426325.1 Gammaproteobacteria bacterium
TACAAACCGACAAAACCGACACGCGCGGTAGGCACGAGCTCAAGAATGCCTTCCAGCATACCGACGCCTGCTCGTAGTATCGGAACGACGACGACATCGGTATCAATTTTTCTGCATGTCGCTTCGGCAACCGGCGTCTGCACCGTAACGACCTTTGTCTTGATGTTCTTGAGTGCTTCGTAGCAAATGAATTTGGTGATCTCTGTTGCAAGCTCACGGAATCGTTTATGACCCGTATCCACATTGCGAATGATCGCAAGTTTGTGTTGCACACAGGGGTGGTCAATCATTTGTGCCATTAGGTCATCTCCAGTTCTGGTCAGGCAACGTCCGATCAGATCGTGAACTCGTTTCCGTCGGGGTCATCAAAATGGAACCGCCACCCGTCGGGACACGAAAAAGGTTGGTATCCGGAATATCGACGCAGTCGACTCGGTCTTCTCTGCGCTTACCGGCTCCTGTGGACATCAGGGGCCCTTGAGTCTCAAAATCGGCCGTTCGGCGGAAACCAGTACAGTGCCAAACTTTCCGGAAATTTCGTATTGTCCGCCGTCAAACCGCTTCAATCCTTCGATCAGGCCATGCTTCAAACGCCTTACAAGCTCGGCCGATGATGCCTTGGATTCACCAACGACGCTAATGCCTTCACAATACGGAAACTCGATAATGGCCGGTCGAATGCAGAACTTTTCGGCAGGTCGTGGCTTCTCGTAGAACGGATGGTCTTTTGTCAGGAAAAGATCGACATCGATCAGCAACAACTCGGATTCCAGGCTCCACGACAGGATAAACGACTGGTTCAGATCGACCGCGGCAAATTCGCGCAGCTGTCGCCAGTCAGTCCCTTTCGCAAAATCATTCACGGTTCAGGCTTCGCGACCGGGCGGCTGTTCAAGATTTTCCGTCGCCTCGCCCGGGGTGACGAACAGCATTTGTGCCGCACCGTGAACTTTCGCCGTATGCCAGGTTCCACGGGGCACGATAACAAACTCGCCGGGCGCGGACAGTCGTACGGACTCGTCACCGTTGTCCTGTGCGAGCCACATTTCCACCTCGCCGCCCAGCAGGATGACAAGCTCGTCGCCATTCGGGTGGCATTCCCAGGTCGGCCAGTCGCCGTCGAAACTGTGACAGGATATTAACGTGTGGCCGGCGAAATCCCCGTACTTTGTACCGAGTTCTTCGTAGAAGTTGTCAGTGACCGCCATCGGCTCGGCATTGAGATCCGAATTCATGACGACGAAATTCGATGCGATTTGCAAAGGATTATTCACGATCGTCCCATTCTTCTTGTTGTATGACAGTATAACTCAGGCAAATGTCGCCGCGACCCAGACGCCGATGTAATGAGACAGGATAACAACCAGCACAGCAATGCCGAGGTGCTCAAGGATAATGGACCAGGGCGGCTCATTCTGGGCACGTGCCAGGAAATAACTCAGGACCGTTATCACGGTCATTCCCCAGATAATTGATGCAACCACCGCCGGCGCGAGCGGCAGCAGCAGCAATGGAATCGCGAAGCTGAGCGCAAACACGAGCTTGGTAAAGAAGGTCGTGAAAGTTGCGGCCCAGACATGGTCATGATCCGTGTCGGGATTCGCTTCCTCGGCAAGATGAATACCCATCGCATCCGACATTGAATCCGCTACGGCGATGACAAGAATTCCGCCGAGGACCGCGGTCAGCGATTGAGTGCCGGCATTAAGACCCGCAATCAACCCGAGTGTCGTGATGACGCCCGACGTGGCGCCAAAGAACAGCCCGGTTCTTGCCCCGGCACTTTTTAGGAATTCCATTATCAATTGCTAGCCCTGCAGTGCCATGCTGTAAAGACTGATTTCTTCGTTGTCGCCAGGCATCGTTACCATGCGCTGGAAACGCATACCCAGTTTTTCAATGAGCCCGATCGATGGCGCGTTCCTGGGCGATACGATTGCATGCAAAGTCGCAATTGCGAGATCGTCGCGCGCGTAACGCACAACTTCGATTGCTGCTTCGCCAGCGTAGCCCTTGCCGCGATAGTCCGGCAGCAATGAAAAGCCAATATCAGGGTCATCAAAATTCTCCCGCCGAAAGAGACCACAAATCCCGATTTGGTCGCCGGTCGACTTTAAGGTCAGGCTATAGGGGCCATACCCATAATCTGCGAACAGTTTTCCTGCGCCGGAGGCGATCGCCTCACGTGCCTGTTGGAGAGTCCGTACGCCGCGATCGGCGACATTTCGAATAAAGGCCGGATCATTCCAGACCGCCAGCATCAGTGCCGCGTCATCAACGGTGACAGGTCGAAGAAAAAGGCGCTCGGTTTCAAACTGATTTACAAGTGCCATTAGTGCCAAAGCCCAAGAATAACGGCATACAACGTGAACTGGCCGATGTGATAGCCACCGTCTATGAGCAATGCCGATATTGGGCGATTCGCAAACTGGTAGTTGATACCGAAGCTCATTCCTATAAAGCCGACACCCACTAACAAAGCCGCTTTGATCGCATCGGACAGCATGGGCTCAGGCCCCAACAACAACGCAAAAACATAGGCTGAAACAACGGAAAAAGCGAAACTGAGCCCGAACACTTTTGCCGGATGGCCGTTGTCGTCGGCCTCACGCTGCATCGCCTTGTTCCACGGGTTAAGAAAAAGAATCGGCGAATACCAAAGCCCGCCCAGCAGGAAACTTGATGCCGCCGCAACCAGTACCGCCCAGATATTTATGTCCATTCTGTCCTCCTAAACACGCCATGGCGGAAAGCGCCGGTTCTCGCCATGGTGAAGACAGCCCAGGCGGTATTAACCGAGTCTGCGAATGCCGACTGCATGGCGAATTTGTTCGATATAAGGAACGGCGACCTCCCGCGCACGCGCCGCGCCCTTTAGCAATTCGGCTTCAACGTCGCCCGGATTCGCCACCAGCCGGTCATATTCTTCGCGCGCGGGCCCGATATGGTCGTTGATGTATTCAAACAGTGTTTGCTTCATTGCACCCCAGGCGATGCCTTCGGCGTACTGCTTTTCAATCGCGGCCGTTTCTTCAGGGCTCGCGAATGCCTTGTAGATATCGAACAACGTGCTGTCGGCGGTGTCTTTTGGTTCGCCGGGCTCCAGGCTGTTCGTCTTTATTTTCATGATCAGTTTGCGCAGTTTTTTTTCCGGCGCAAACAGAGGAATCGTGTTGTTGTAACTCTTGGACATTTTGCGGCCATCGAGTCCCGCCAGTGTTGCCGTATGATCGTCGATCACGGGTTCCGGCAATACCAGGACTTCGCCGAAGTGATGATTGAATCGCTGTGCAATATCGCGAGCCATCTCGACGTGCTGGTTTTGATCGCGGCCTACCGGCACCTTCGTTGCCCGGAACATCAGGATGTCGGCGGCCATCAGGATAGGATAGCTGTACAAGGCCATCGTGATGCCCTTGTCGGGATCGTTGTCGCTGCCACTTTCAAGATTCGCCTGCACCGCAGCCTTGTAGGCATGCGCCCGATTCATCAGGCCCTTGGCCGTCATACTGGTGAGGATCCAGGTCAGCTCCGGTATTTCAGGGATGTCCGATTGCCGGTAGAACACCGAGTTGTCGGTATCCATCCCCAGCGCAAGCCACGCAGCTGCAATTTCCAGCGTCGACTGGCTGATCCTGTCAGGATCCTCATTTTTTGCCAGGGCATGAAAGTCAGCGAGAAAGTAAAAATTCC
>JAUHYO010000321.1 GCA_030426325.1 Gammaproteobacteria bacterium
AGGTCCACGACCCGGGATCACGCAATTCGTACCATTGTCACCGGCATTTCGTTAAATCAATGTGGAACCCGATGAACCAGGACGTCCTCCTGTCCACCCTGCTGATATTCAGCGCAGCCTGTTACCTGTCGCTGGGCGTCCGCCTGATCGCGATAAAACGCGCCGCCGGCAACAAGCCGATGGGAATGCTGTTCATGTTGATCAGCATCTGGGTCATGGGCGGTGCGATCGAATTGCTGGCCAGCGATTTCGCCGTGTTCAGCCTGGGGCGAACCGCCCACTTTATTGCGACCGCGCTCGTGCCCGTCGCCGCCTTCGCCTGCTTTCGCGAATACACCGGCGCCGAGACCCCCAGCCGAACGCTCATCTTGCTGATGCTGATTCCACTCGCGTCGATAACCCTTGCCGCGACAAACGCCAATCACGAGTTCATGTGGTTTCTGCCCGCTACGAATCTCGCCGGTGATTTCCTGACGCGCCCCAATCAATGGGGGCCGTGGTTCCTGTTCGTGCATTTGCCCTACAGTTACATCCTGATCGCGTCGGCGCTCCTGGTGTTGATCACCCACAGCGCTTCGGTCGCCCCTGCGCAGCGCCGCGGATTGTTCCTGCTGGTGTCGGCCTGTGCTGTCCCGCTGGCAACGGCTGTGGCTTACGACCTGGGCTATGGACCCAATACGATCTCGTTCGTGCCGTTCGCATTTGTCGCGATGCTGCCGGTTTACACCTGGCTTGTTCTCAGTGAACAGGTTATCGAGTTTACGCCGCTGGCGTATGAAACCGTTTTTCAGAACATGCAGGATCCTGTTGTTGTTATTGATGAGAACTGTCGTGTCATCGGTATGAATCACACGGCCGAAAGCATGTTGTCGATTACTGAGTCGGGGGCATTGCGCGCGCCGCTGGAGGACATTTTCGGTGACGACGCACCCGAGGTCTTCGAGGCGCTGAACACCGGGCAGCCGCAAAAAATGCTGACATCGACCGGGCGCTTCCTGCATGTGCAGGTTTCCCAGATCCGCTCAGGCCGTTTGCGCAGGCACGGTGGCAAGGTATTGATGTTCCGCGATGTCAGCGACGTGGAAAAAGCCCAGTCGGAAGTCCGCAAAAGCGAAAAGCTGCTGCGCACACTGATCGACCACTCAGTGAATGGTATCGTCCGGTTTCGCTGGGCGCTCAATAGCAATGGCAGCCGCAGCCTGCGCAGTATTTTTGCCAATGCGGCGGCGAGCCGCTTCCTTGGCGCCGACACCGGTGAGATTTCGGACTGTACGGCGAGGGAGATCATCAACCTCGCGACATCCGGCATGGACGACGACGAGGCGCGTCGAATACTCGGTCGGTTCGAGGCCTCGGTCGAGGCGGGCACCGGACTCGACGTCGAAGTGCGCCATCGCCACAAGGGCGCATCACGATGGTTGCGAATGATTTGTGAACCCGTGGGCGACGATATTGCTGCGACCTTTGTCGATATCACAGACACCAAGGCGAAAGAGCGGCAGATGGAGTCTATTGCGACATCGGATCCGTTAACCGGCGTGCTGAACCGGCGCGGATTCGAACGCCAGGCATCACGGCGGCTGACCAACAGTGCGGACGATGCGACCGGGGCTCTGCTGTTCATTGACCTGAATGACTTCAAGACGATCAACGACAAGTTTGGACATGAAGTCGGCGACCAGTTGCTGACCATCGCATCGGAACGACTCCGCAAGAGCCTGCGCTCCTGCGACATTATCGGTCGCCCGGGTGGCGACGAATTCGTGGCCCTGGTCCCCGACGTTGATCCGGATGTCGCGGAAAAGCTTGCCAACCGGCTGACGCGCGCGCTCGAGGAAAAGTACCTGATTGGGCGGCGCGAACTGCGATGCGCCGCCAGCATTGGGCTGGCACTGTATCCGACGAATGCCAACACCCTGACGGGTCTGCTTCGCGAGGCCGACCAGGCGATGTACCGGGCCAAGGCCCGGTGCCGGGGCGCGACCGAAGTCGCAAGCAACGATCTGCTCGAAAAGGCCATGTAGACTGCTGCACGAGACACCAATGCCGCGGTTGAAATAAATCCGGGGTATGCCGGGTCTTGTCGCAAAACCACAAGAGTCCTTTTCTATGAAATATCGTGCCTTTTTTCCTCTCACCCTCGTTTTGTTGCTCGGTGTCAGCGCAATATCCAGCCTGTCGGTCCGTGCGGGCCATGCCGACGTACCCATTGCGGAATCCGCCGAAACGGTGAATCCGCTCGGCAGTGGTGACCCTGCGCCGCATTTTGTTGTTCGCACCGTCGATAATTCCCCCTTCGAATTCAATCCCGATCAGCTTGAGCGGCCTGCGGTACTGCTGGCATTTCGTGGCGGCTGGTGCCCGTTCTGCAATACTTACCTGTCCGAAATGCGACACGTAATTCCGTCGATTCGGGCGCTTGGCGTCGACGTCTTGTTCCTGAGCGGGGATCGTCCCGGTCAGCTCTTTGATAGCCTGAGCATGGAAACGCAGGACGATATCGCAGGCCTGGATTACACAATATTGTCGGATGCTGACGCACAGGCCGCCGTGTCGCTTGGTATTGCTTTCCGGGCATCCGAAGCAACGATTAAGCGGCGTCTTGAAAAGGGAGATGACATTGACGGTTCCGCGATGATGAATCACGGTGTCTTGCCCGTACCGTCGGTATTCGCCGTGGATCGCCACGGGATCATCCGCTTTGCCTTTACCAATGCCGATTACAAAATTCGCTTGCCAGCGGATGAATTGCTCGCGGCAGCGGAGTCAATTGCTGCTGCAGATTGACGCCTTCAAGTGATAGTCTTCGGGCACGGATCAACCGTGCGCGGAGACACTCAACCGGGTTGCTATCGTCCCCTTCGGGGCCGAAACCAATCGAATTCCTGACCTGTCCGGCACCGTTGAACCGCAAACCATGATCGCCTTCACGGCGTAATCGAAACAGGAACGGGAGGCGGGTTTCACGCTCGGCCTCGACTAACGATCGGGAGAACCCATGGGAATCAGGAACTCTGAAGCGGAATACGGCTCGCTCGCCAAGGCGCTGCACTGGCTTGTCGCGATTGGCATTTTCGCCTTGTTGTACCTCGGTATAGAACAGTCCGGCATGGAGCGTGGTGACGAAAAAACCTACATCCGGTTCGTGCACGGTTCGATCGCCACAGTCGTGCTGGCGCTGATGACGATCAGAATCGTCTGGCGTTTCATGGGGACGACACCGGCGCATCCCGCGACAATGCCGGCTTGGCAAACCATGACGTCGACCCTGGTCCACTGGGGCCTGTACGTCGTTGTCTTTTTTCAACTGGCCGCTGGTGCAATGGTCGTGGCAACCGGCGGCAAGGGCCTTCCGGTATTCGGGTTCTTCAGCATTCCGTTGCCGGTTGCCGAGAGTCGCGATGCGCACGAGTGGTGGGAAGGGGTGCACGAGTTCATGTGGAAGCCATTGGCGGCACTGATCGTGTTGCACGTCCTCGGCGCGATTTACAATCACTTTATTGTCAAAAACGACGTATTGAAGCGCATGACGATAGGTGTGAAGTAGCCGATGGCTGACGCTTATATATGCGACGCAGTCCGGACACCCATCGGACGTTACGGTGGCGCTCTGTCGTCGGTACGAACAAACGATCTTGGCGCGATACCGATTG
>JAUHYO010000322.1 GCA_030426325.1 Gammaproteobacteria bacterium
TCTCGTCAAGCGCAAATACAGCCCCTGACGTCGTCCGGGCAGCCTGCTAGAGTTCGGGCTGTTCAACCACCAACGAGGAATGCATGACCGTCACGATTTACCACAACCCGCGCTGCAGCAAGTCCCGTCAGACGCTAAAACTCATTCAAGACGCCGGCATTGAGCCGCGGATCGTAAGTTATCTTGCGGACCCGCTGGATGCGGCCGAACTGCTCGACCTGTCGCAAAAACTCGGCCTGCCCCTGTCTGCCGTACTGCGTCGCGGCGAAAGCGAATTCAAGGATTCGACGGACCTGCCGTCACTCGATGACGATAAGGCACTCGCCGGCTGGATGGCCCGGCACCCGATAACGCTGGAACGTCCGATCGTCGTCGATGAAGATTCGGGCCGGGCCGTGATCGGTCGGCCGCCGGAAAACGTCCTGACTTTGCTTGGCTGACCGATGACGTCAAGCATCGAAATCCTGGTCCTTTATTACTCTCGATATGGCGCAACCGAAGCGCTGGCAAGAGAGGTCTGCAAAGGCGTTGATGCTGTCGCCGGATGCTCGGCGCGCTTGCGCACCGTGCCTGCCGTATCCGCTGTCAGTGAAGCGACCGAAGCGTCGATTCCGGATACCGGTCCCCCTTTCGCGACGACCCAGGATTTGTCGGAATGCGGCGGGCTGATCATGGGAAGTCCAACCCGGTTTGGCAACATGAGCGCGGCGCTGAAGTACTTCATTGATTCAACCGGAACCGACTGGGTCAAGGGAACCCTGGCCGGCAAGCCGGCAGGCGTATTCACTTCCACGAGCACTGTTCATGGCGGCAACGAAACGACGCTGCTGTCGATGGCAATTCCCTTGATTCATCACGGCATGCTTTACGTTGGTGTGCCGTTTACCGAGGAAAAACTCAGCACGACGACCAGCGGAGGGACGCCCTACGGCGCGTCGCATGTGACCTGGAACAGGAAACCGGACGTGCTATCGCCGGACGAGAAAACACTTGCCGCAGTGCTCGGCAGGCGAGTCGCCGACATTGCAGTCAAACTGGGTTCCTAGCACCGTTTTCGCCGCCCTCGAGAACGCTGCGCACAAAAGGAATGGTGAGACGCCTTTTCGCGCGTAGTGCTTCCCGATCGAGCCTGTCGAGCAAATCGTAAAGACTGGCCATGTCGCGGCGACTTCGCTTGAGCAGGTACTGTGCGGTTTCGTCGGGCAACTCAAGACCGCGATGCTCTGAACGCAGTTGCAGTGCCGAAACACGCTCGTCGTCATCCAGAGCATGGACCTGGAACACCGGCAATTTCGCAAACCGGCTTTTGAGATCCTCAAGCCTGAACGAACTTTCACGCGGCGCGGCCGTTGCAGAAATTATCAGGTCGGCCCCGGCATCGTGCGCCTGGTTACAGAGTCCAAACAGCGCTGCTTCCCAGCCTGGTTGCCCGGCAACCGTTTCGATGTCATCGATACAAATGAGTTCGCGGGTCGCGAGACCTTCGAGAATTTCCGGGCCCGCCGGCGCCAGCGTCGCCAGGGGCACGTACGACGACCGGTCACCCGCCATCTCGCAAACAGCTTGCAGCAAGTGTGTTTTGCCGCTGGCCGCTGGCCCCCACATCCAGCAGCCGTCACCATCGTGCCTCGATGCCTGACCGCTGGCCATGTCGTTCAACGTCGCTACAAGCGTTTCATTTCCCGTTGCGAAAAAACTGGCGAACACAGCGTGATCCGCGAGCTGCAGTGGCAGTGCGAGCTGGCTCATTCAATCTCCACTTCCAATTCGGGGTGTTCCTTGAGATAGCGGTGATAAGCGAAGCGAATCAGCACGGAAAGTATGGCGGCTGCCGGGAGCGCCAGCAGAATGCCAAAGAAACCAAACAACTGGCCACCGGCTGCAATGGCAAATATGACTAGTACCGGATGCAGACCGATGCGGTCCCCCACCAGCTTCGGTGTCAGCAAGGATCCTTCAATTACCTGGGCAACGGTAAATACCGCGATGACGCCAGCCAGGTGCAACAGCGGATTAGGCTCGAGAACGACTGTAAGCCCTGCCAGGCCAATGCCGAATACAAATCCCAGGTACGGCACAAAACTGACCAGACCGGCGACAACGCCGATTGCAATCGCGAACTTGATACCGACAATCGCGAGACCCAGCGAATAGATGACAGACAGTGCCAGCATGACCAGCAGCTGCCCACGCAGGAATGCGCCGAGCATCTCGTCGGTCTCGCGCGCCAGCGCATACGCAGTTTCGCGCTGGCTCTCCGGAATCAGTGCGCCGACGTGGCCAAGAAATGCGTCCCAGTCACGCAGCATATAAAAAGTGAGAATCGGGATCAGGAACAGGCTCAAGACAGCGGCGGCCAGCACGCCACCGGATTTGCCGACACCCAGCAGAATCTTGCCGCTCCAGCTGCCGACCATCTCGCTATAACGCGCCAGAAACGCGCTAATTCCGACATCGTCCCCGGCCTCGACATTCATCCACCCAAGAACGGTTGGCAACCAGACCTCTTCGACCTTGCTGACAATATCCGGCAAGGCATTGAACAGGGCGTTGATCTGGGTCTTTACCAGCGGTCCGATCAGCAACACCAGCAGACCGATCAACAGGAACGTACTGAGGAAGACGATAACAACCGCGAGCGTGCGCGGAATTTTGAGCTTTTGTAGCCGATCCGCGAAAGGATCGCCCATGTAGGCCAACAAACCCGCTGCAATGAATGGCGTCAGCACCGGCGCCAGCAGGTACAGCAGCCAGCCGAAAATCGCGGTCGCAATCAGCCAGTTGAGTCGCAGATTGGATTGCATGTTAATCCCCTGTTCGTGCCCGTCGCGACCATGACCAGACGTAGTCGACACCGCTGATCACGACCGTCACCAGTATGGAAGCGCCGAGTACCGTGTTCGTAATTTCATCGGGCCAGCCGAAACCGGCGCGGCTCATCACAAATAAAAGGAACAATAATTCGAGGGCCGTATTGAGTTTGCTGATACGCGTCGGCTCTCCCTGAACGGGCCCGACGATAAAATTGTACGCGGTCGCGCCGGCGATAATTACCAGATCACGAAATATCACAACGCTGGCCAGCCATGTCGGGATGAGCTGAATGTAAGCCAGCGTGATAAACAGTCCGGCAACCAGCAACTTGTCCGCGATCGGGTCGAGCAATGCACCGAGACGCGTACGCCAGCCAAAACGTTTGGCAAGATAGCCGTCGACACCATCGGAAAAACCAGCGACGCAAAACAGGGCGATTGCCCAGCCAAAACCGCCGCTAAGAATTAGTAACAGAATCGGCGCGACGAGTGCTATACGAAGCAGCGATATCGCGTTTGGGATCCAGTTAAAAGACATTCGGCGATCGCGTGCTTGAATCGCGTGATTCGTAGAAAAAATCCAGCATTGGCGTGGCGTCGAAGCCGGGCATCGCAGGACCTGACTCGGCCTCGAGCAGACCGGCAAATCGCAATGCACGCCGGAGGCGCTCCGCGCCCCCGCGAACCTCAACCTCGTAGCTGACGACATCGAACCATTTGCCCGACATCGTGACCGGAGATCCGTGCGTCAGATGTCCGCCATGCGCGAGGTCCAGCCCCATGATGCGATCGCCCGGCTTGAGCAGGGCCAGGAACACCGCCTGGTTGGCCTGTGC
>JAUHYO010000323.1 GCA_030426325.1 Gammaproteobacteria bacterium
GCAGGATGCCCGTGATTTTGTCGCGGCGGTTGCTTACCCGGTCATCATCAAGCCGCCGGCTGGCGCCGGGGCATCGGGCACCTACAAGGTTCGGAACGACAAGGAACTCGAGCGTGTCATACAGGAATCGGGCCTGTCGGACGGTGAGGCTGTTGCCATTGAAGAGTTCATCGAGGGGCACGAAGGCTACATCGACACATTGTCGATCAATGGCGACGTACATCACGAGTTCATCACGCACTACTACCCGAACGTCCTCGAAGCGATGCGTGAACGCTGGATATCGCCGCAAATGGTGACGACCAACCGCATCGAAGCACCCGGCTACCGAGAGGTCCGGGACATGACACGAAATGTCATCAAGGTATTGGACATCGGCACGTCGGCGACGCACATGGAATGGTTCTACGGCCCCAAAGGGCTGAAGTTCTCCGAGATCGGGTGCCGTCCACCCGGCGTTGGCCAGTGGGATGTCTACAACGCCGCAAATGAATTCGATCTTTTTTTCGAGTGGGCATGCGCACTGGTGCACGGCCACACTCACAAGCAACCGTCACGCCGATACGCGGCAGGCATGATTGCACTGCGACCGGACCGTGATGGCCGTATCAGCGGATATTCCGGTGTCGACGAAATCTACCAGCGATATGATGCCTGCATCGTCAAAGCACACCTGCCGAACCCGGGGACGGCAACGATGCCGGTTGAAGCCGGCTACATGGCGAACGCCTGGCTTCGTGTGCGGCATCCCGACTACGACGTATTGCGAGATATCATGAATGACATTGGGCAAACCCTGAAAGTGCACGCGTCATGAGTCGCAGCGAGGCGGAGCGGTTCCGGGAACTGCAGCAACGCCTGCCGGGCGTCTGGGAAAAGTTCCAGAACGATCCCTGCTATGA
This sequence comes from Gammaproteobacteria bacterium, assembly GCA_030426325.1. Classification (GTDB taxonomy): domain Bacteria; phylum Pseudomonadota; class Gammaproteobacteria; order Steroidobacterales; family Woeseiaceae; genus UBA1847. The sequence goes on from JAUHYO010000323.1 coordinate 903, forward strand.
GCACACCTCGGTGATTGTCCCGTCAATGACGGTCAACCAGGAAGAGCTGGCCAAAGTAACGGGGGCCGCCTTCTACGAAGAAAGGCTGATGTTTGCGCTGATCCGGCTTCGCAATCCAAAGGCGCGACTGATTTACCTCACCAGCCAACCCGTGCATCCCGACGTCGTCGACTATTACCTGCAACTTCTTGACAGCGTCTCGGCCAGCCATGCCCGCAAGCGACTGCATATGGTCTCTGTCTTCGACTCAAGCCCTCGCCCGTTGTCGGAGAAAATACTTGAACGTCCCAACCTGTTGAGACGATTGCAAAAGTACATTGGCGATGCGAATAACGCGTACCTGACCTGCTACAACTCCACGGCACTGGAGAGAAGGCTTGCCCTGGCGCTCGGCATTCCGATGAATGGTCTCGACCCGGATCTGCTGCACCTTGGCACCAAGTCAGGCAATCGTAAAATATTTAACGATGCCGGCGTGAATTTTCCCGTCGGTCTCGAAGACCTGCATAGCGAAGATGACATTGTCAGGGGGCTCACTGAACTTCGCAATCGACGCCCGCAAATCAAAAAGGCCGTCGTAAAGTTGAACGAAGGTTTTGGCGGCGAAGGCAATGCTGTCTTCAAATACCCGGATGCCGACACCGGCGAAGCCGGAATTCGCGAAGCCCTGCACGATCTGTCGTGGTTATCGGGCAACGAAACTTACGACAAGTTCATAGCCAAGTTTGACGCATTGGGTGGCATTGTCGAAGAACTCATCACCGGCGATGAAGTGCGCTCACCCAGCGTGCAGATGCGAATCATGCCCAATGGCGAGCCGCGACTAATATCAAGTCACGAGCAGGTTCTGGGTGGTAAAACCGGACAGGCCTATCTTGGCTGCCGCTTTCCGGCCCGGGACGAATACCGGAAACTGCTTCTCGACGACGCGCAAAAAGTAGGCGAAGTACTTAGCAAGCAAGGCGTCGTCGGGCGCTTTGCGATTGACTTCATGGTAACGAAGAACAAGCAGGACTGGACCGCCCACGCCATCGAGATCAACCTGCGCATGGGCGGTACAACTCCGCCGTTCCACGCGCTCGAGTTTCTGACCGGCGGTGAACTGGACACAAAGACCGGACACTTTGTCGCACCCAATGGCCAGACCAAGTTTTACAGTGCGACGGACAACCTGAAATCACCCGCCTACCGCGGTCTGTTGCCGGAAGACCTTTTCGAAATCATCTGGAACAGCGGCATTGGATTCAAACACTCGACCGGCACCGGCGTCCTGTTTTATATGATCGGCGCGTTGTCGCAATACGGTAAACTGGGCGTGACCTGCATCGGCAACAGCAGCGACGAGGCCCAGGAGTTATTCGCCAATACCGTAAGGATTCTTGACGCCAATACCGCCGGTGACGGCAGTCATGGCCAGGCGGCTCCAATGTCGGACCGTTACATTGCAATCGAGTAAATGAAATTATGACTGGTACTCCGAAAAAGTTTTTGTTTGTATCCATCGACGCCTTGATCAGCGATATTGCCTGGGCCGTCCGACGGGAAGGGTCCGAAGTCCGCTATTACATTGAATCCGAATCGGAGAAATCAATCGCCGACGGCTTCGTTGATAAGGTCGATGACTGGGAAAGTCACGTTGACTGGGCCGACGTTATTGTTTTTGACGATGTCCTCGGGCAGGGCGAAAAAGCCAAGGCCCTGCGAGAAGCAGGCAAACACGTCGTGGGGGGTACGCCCTACACGGACCGGCTTGAAGACGATCGCAGCTTTGGGCAGGAAGAACTGAAGCGGCATGGCGTATCGATTATTCCGTTCCAGGATTTTAATGATTTCGACACGGCGATCGAATATGTAAAGGCGCATCCAGCCCCGTACGTCATCAAACCCAGCGGCGAGGCACAAAACATCAAGCGATTGCTGTTTGTCGGTCAGGAAGACGACGGACGGGATATCGTCCATGTGCTCGAGTCCTACAAAGCGGCTTATGCCGATACCGTCAAGGTATTCCAGCTGCAGAAACGAGTCCGCGGCGTGGAAGTTGCCGTCGGCGCTTTTTTCAATGGCAACGATTTCATGATGCCGATCAATGTCAACTTCGAGCACAAGTTACTGTTCCCGGGCGACATCGGCCCTGCGACCGGCGAGATGGGAACCTGCATGTACTGGAGCCGGCCCAACAGCATTTACGCGGCAACGCTCGCAAAACTTCGGGATCGGCTGGCCGAAGAAAATTACGTCGGCTACATCGATGTCAATTGCATCGTCAACGGCCAGGGAATTTATCCGCTGGAATTCACCTCCCGGTTCGGATACCCGACGATCAGTATCCAGGCCGACGGTCTGCAGATGCCTGTCGGCGAATTCCTGAGCGGAATGGCCGACGGTACGCTGAAGAATTTCAAGACCAAGCGTGGTTTCCAAATCGGCATTCGAGTTGTCGTTCCGCCGTTTCCATACTACGACCCGAAAACCTTTGAAGCCAATTCGAAAGATCGCGTCATCATCTTTCGCAAACCGCAATATGACGGCGTACACATCGAAGATGTGAAGCTTGTCAATGGCGAATGGCTGATAACCGGAAAGACTGGCGTTGTGCTCATCGTTACCGGTGTTGGCGTTTCGGTAAAACAGGCGCAAACGCAGGCCTATCAACGTATCAAGAACATCCTCATCCCCAACATGTACTACCGCAAGGACATCGGTGACCGCTGGTTTGAGGATCATGACAAACTGCACA
>JAUHYO010000324.1 GCA_030426325.1 Gammaproteobacteria bacterium
GCTCAGACATCGTATGCTTTCATAAGCAACCCGGATTACGCACCCGGTAATGGCCAGCCGCGACACCTGACCGTCACGGATGCGGGCCTGTCCGTCGCCACCCGCGGTGGTTTGATTGTCGGCTGCGCGACAGCACCCGGAGTGGCGTGTCCTTTGCGCGGCACCCAGTTCCTGGAAGGCGGGACACCCGCTTCGTTCCAGTTTGGCTCTCTTATAAGTGGTCCGGTGATGGTCGGTGGTGACTGGGAGCAGTCCCGAGTGAACACGGACATGAGCCTGGCACTGCAACTGGTACGCGATACAGCTTTCTCACACGTCAGATACGATATCGGCAGCTCCACCACCGCTTACGCGACGGTGCACTGGGCGCATACGGAAGGCGAAAACAAGCAGTCTGCGCCCAATTTCAACCTGGGCAACGTCACCATCCTTTCGGGTAACCCGTTTATTCCCGCAGCTGTACAGGCGGAAATGACGGCAGCCGGTATCCCGTCGTTTACTCTGGGTACGACGAATTTCGATTTGCCCAACTTCGGCGCACGAAACGATCGTACGTTGAAGCGTTACGTGGCAGGTATCGAAGGTGAAGTAAACTTTGCGGACAGCAACTGGCAGTGGGATGCGTACTACTCGAAGAGTCAGCACGACATCATCTCCAGATCGACCAACAATGAGATCGTTCCACGCTACCGCTTAGCTGTAGATGCCGTAGAGTCTGGCGGCCAGATCGTTTGCCGCATCAATGCCGATGCTGACCCATCCAATGACGATCCGGCTTGCCACCCTTATAACCCGATGGGTATGGGTGTGAACTCGCAACTGGCGGTTGGCTATGTTGTCGGCACCGGCTGGGCCGATACGCTCCTGGAACAGGACGTCTTTGCCATGAGTGCAGCGGGCGAACCGTTCTCGAGCTGGGCAGGCCCTGTGTCTGTTGCCTTCGGCCTTGAGCATCGGACAGAAAAGCTGAGCGGCACCGCAAGTGACCTCGATGAAGCGGACAGCTTCCTTGTCGCCAACTATCACGGTACCTCAGGTAAGTACGACGTTACGGAAGGTTTCCTCGAGACTGTTGTACCTTTGGCAAACGGTCAGCCTTTCGCTGATTTGCTGGACCTGAATGCTTCGGTACGTTGGACGGACTACAGCACTTCCGGCAAGGTCACTACCTGGAAGGTCGGCACGAGCTGGTCGCCCGTAGAAGACATCCGCTTTCGTGTGACCCGTTCGCGCGATATCCGGGCACCGTATTTGGGTGAGCTGTTTGACGCCGGTCTTTTCGGCGCGGCGACGCCTCTGGACGATCCGTTCAGTGGCACAACGCACGGCGTATCGTCGCGGACAACCGGCAACCCGAATCTTAAGCCTGAAGAAGCCGATACGACCGGTATTGGCGCTGTATTCACGCCGTCATTCCTGCCCGGCTTTGCCGCCTCCGTTGATTACTACAGCATCGATATTGAAGGCGCGATCGCAACGCTGGGCCGCGACGGCTATGTCGCCCGGTGCTTCGCCGGTGATCAGGCATTGTGTGACTTCATCGACTTTGCTCCCGACGGTTCCGTGGAGTTTGTCCATGTACAGCCGGCAAACGTTAACTCGCAATCAACAAGTGGTGTTGATGTCGAGCTGAGTTACACGTTCCCGATGTCCGGCATTTTCTCCGGCCTGGACGGGGATCTGTCATTGCGCGCTTTGGCCACGTTTGTGGACACACTCGAAACGCAGGACAGTTTCGGTGTTGTCACTGACGGCGCTGGCGTTAACGCGGACAATATGGGAACCGGAGCCGGTTTCACGTTGTTTGGTCCGGACTTCCGTTATCTCATGTCCGCGACTTATGACAGTCATCCGCTCCGCGCAACTCTGACTATGCGGGGCATTGGTTCCGGCGTTTACAATAACAACCTTATTGAATGCGCTACGAATTGTCCGACGTCTACGGCAGCGAATCCGACAATCAACAACAATCACGTCGATTCAGTGACGTACTTCGATCTTTCGTTCAACTACTCAATGTTTGACGATTCAACCGAAGTATTCTTTGTCGCCGAGAACCTGCTTGATGAAGACCCACCGCTTATCGCGGGCGGCATCTTCGGACCGGGCAGTGCCCAGTTTTACAACGGCCTCGGTCGGATGCTGCGTGCCGGTGTGCGCGTGAGTTTTTAAGAAAGTAGCAATCGATCGAAGGGTCTGACTACGACGGTCAGACCTTAAAGGTGCCCCGTTCGACCTGTCTGGCCGAAAGGGGCACCGAGATTGAAATCGCCGTTGTGCGGCCGGCCTGGCAGATTATCGCTCATGGCCGGACCGTCACAGCGGCAACAATTGATGAAGCAGAGCAAGAAATTGCAGCTGGAGAAGTGAGGGGCGTCATGCCAGGAGCATGCGCACTTCGATGGCGGCAGAAGCGGGGGGCTACTACGCAACCTCGCTTCACACTTAAATATATAAGCGTATTCGCTGGGGGGGATCTCAGCCTTGTTTTTGCGCTTCGAGTATCCCGAACGGAAAGTTCAGGATGCTCCTTAGTCATAGGAAAAGACAATGCAGGCATTCAGTCAAATGACGTGTCACAGAACTTGCCAATCAGTCCAACATTTCTGTAACGTTTGATTCGGATCGGCCTCGCTAGCAGGAGAACAGACAGGTGCATTCGCTTTTGAAATCGACGGTCCGCGGGACCGCAATTGGACTGCTGGCTGCGGTCACCCTTGTCGCGTGTTCAGGTCCGGGCGAACCCGAAGCGCCGGGTACCGAGCCACGCATGCGGCTGATTACGACGGCCCAGTACATTAACTCGCTGAAGTACGTATTTGGACCGAGCGTTCACACCCAGGGTGAGTTTTCACCCGCGGCGCGAACGGACGGTCTGCTGGCGAACGGCGCCGCAATTGCCGGCGTCAATACTTCACAACTCGAGCAGTTTCAGCGTGCCGCTGCCAGTGCTGCGGCGCAGGTGGTCAACGAAGAGCATCGCGATTATCTGATCCCTTGCAAACCGGCAGCGGAAGACGCGGCCGATAACGCATGTGCAGAAAAATTCCTGTCGCAGACGGGACGACTGTTATTCCGCCGGGCGTTGACGGATGAAGAAATCGCCGCGTACGTTGCCAGTGCTGCAGAGGGCGCCACCAGCTTAAACGACTTCTATACCGGACTGGCAACCGCGCTGGAAGGCATGTTGATCAGTCCTGATTTGCTGTTCGTCGTCGAGAACGCCGAACCGGATCCGGACAACCCGGGCCAGCTGCGGCTCGATGCTTATTCGCTTGCATCGCGCCTCAGCTATTTCCTTTGGAATGCCAGCCCGGATGACAAATTACTGACAGCCGCAGAAAGCGGTGAGTTGCAGACGGAAGAAGGTCGTGCCCGCGCTGTCGACAGAATGTTGGCCAGCCCTCGATTGGAAGCCGGTGTGCGTGCATTTTTTGACGACATGATGGAATTCGACGACTTTGCAAGTCTGGCGAAGGACCCTGTCGTTTACCCAACGGTCACCGGTGCGACACTGGCCGATGCCCGCGAACAGACATTGCGCACGGTAATCGACCATGTGCTGCTACGGGATCTCGATTACCGCGACCTGTTTACGACGCGAAACACGTTTATGTCGATGAATCTC
>JAUHYO010000325.1 GCA_030426325.1 Gammaproteobacteria bacterium
AAATACCGGGGCAGAACGATCGCAAACGAAAAGGCATTTGATGATTGCGTCATCCTGGACAAGGAGTCCTTTGATCCGGATGCTGTCTTTCTCGACGATATTGTCGATGACGGGGTGTTGCCCTACCTGAGTCTCGCGGTTGACGGACTGACGAAATCGGGCGACGTGAGAAAAGGCGGGCTCGAACTTCGCCCGGATGACGTCGCAGCGAACGAAGCGGTTCAGCCTGATACAACGATGCCCGTCGCGGCATTGGACCCTGATCAACTCGACGTCTACGGCTGGGAACCCAGTCTCTGGAAGAAAATCAAAAGCTACTTCAGCTTCTAGTTTTCCTCGCGGCTGCCCGGCGCAGCCTGTACTATGCCCGCATGATTTTCCACAACAAGACCGTGATCGTCACGGGCGGCTCCGAGGGCGTTGGCGCGGCATCGGCGCGCATGTTCGCAGAGGCCGGCGCAAATCTCGTGCTTGTCGCGCGCAACAAGAAGAAGCTGGAACTGATCGCGGAGGAACTACGCGAAAAGACCAGCGTCGAGATTTTCGCAATGGACGTTGCCGACGCGGATGCCTGCGTCGACTTGTTCAAGAAGGCCTCGTTCGATTTCGGTCGTGTCGACGTGCTGGTCAACAATGCGGGATACCATAAGCGCGGCAATGTCGCAGATGTCGCCGCGAATGAGCTCGGCCTGATTATCGACGTAAATCTGAAAGCGCCGATCATACTGAGTCGCCTTGCGATTCCCTATCTTCGTGAAGCAGGTGGCGGAGTAATCGTCAACGTCGGGTCTTTGGCTGGGCGAGCCCCGATACCCGGCAGCGCAACCTATGCTGCCAGCAAAGCTGGCCTGCGTGCATTCACCTACGCACTGGGTACCGAGCTTGCCGATGCGGGGATCAAACTGGCGATCGTGTCTCCTGGTCCAATCGACACCGGTTTCATCATGGATGATATTGATGTGGTCTCAAACCTGACATTTTCCCAGCCCATCAGTACTGCTGAGGAAGTTGCACAGGCAATTCTCGATTTGTGTGGCAACCGGCAGATAGAGCTTTCGATGCCGAAATTGAGTGGCTACCTGACGACGTTGATGTACCTGTTCCCGGGATTGCGCCCGCTTGTCGTGCCGATGCTCGAGCGAAAAGGCGCGAAGGTCAAGGCTAAACTGAAGGCGAAACGCAAAGCCGAAGATAGTCGCGCGAACCCTGGATAAAAAAAAGCGGCCCACGGGGGGGTGTGGGCCGCCAGACCGTACGCCGACTAAAAGGGGGGATGCCGGCGATTGGGTTTTCGTTGTCAGCTTACGATTCGGTTGCCGTCAGCCGTTCAAGGTTTTGTCCTGCTTTTGATCGATCAGCCGGAAGCTCGATTGCCGCCTGGAAAAACTCCCGAGCGCGTTCGTAGTCGCCGGTAACAGCAAATAACACGCCGCGGTTGGATAGTGCGATCGAAAGATCGGACTGCAGTACCCGTTCGCGACTGGCCTCTCTTGCAGGACCCGAGTAGAGGTCTGCCTGCTTCGCTTTCAGTAGGTCTATTGCTGCGTCACAAGATTCCAGTGCTGCGTCGACCTGCTTCGTCTTGGCATAGGCAACACACAGGTTGGTGAGTTGCTCATGCTGACTCGCTGTCTTCGCGCGACCGGAAAGCTTCCGGATTGCGCGCTCGAAGGATCCGGATGCGATGACATTCCCGTGCGCCTTATCAAGCAACACAGTCATGGCATAGGGCGGGACTTTGGATTCTTCTGCCAATGTATCCGCCGAGATTGCCGCGAGCGCGGTCGTCGTTACGATTAGTGAAAGTAGTTTTTTCATAACATTGCCTCAAGCGTTTCAAAAAAAGTTGAATTACCAAAATTCAAGGCCAGTCTGGACGGTGAGCGAAATTTCGACAAGCGACAAAAAATCAGCTGAGTGTTGAAAAAAAATCATGCGTCGAGCATTAGTTCCTGTAACACCCAGGCGCGAAACGCCGACAGTGCAGCGTTTTCCTGGGTGCTGGAGTGGCAGGAAAAATAGTAGGCATCCTTTGCTCGCAGCTCGTGGTCAAAAAGCGGAACAAGCACTTGCGCTTGGAGCCAGCGATCAACCAGGTGAGCCGGTATTAAAGCCGCACCGAGTCCCTGTTCAGCGGCACGAGCCACGGCGATCATCGAGTCGAGCCGGATGGTTTTGGAGTCTGATGGCAAGCGAATCCTCGAGCTGCGCTGCCACTGGCCCCATGCGCCGGGCCGGGAATCGTGCACGATGATCGGGAAGTCACTGACGATCTTGCCTGCCCTGACCTTGATGGAGTCGTAAAACGCCGGCGATGACACCGGAATAAGACGAACTGAAAAGAGCTTGTCGGCCGTTTTTGGCGCCGATGACGTGGGATACAGGCGAATGGACGCATCACTGTTCTCTGTATTTTCACCGGACGTATCAACGTCGATGTTCAGACCCGGATGCATTTTGCTGAACTCGTTCAGGCGCGGCACCAGAACTTCGCTCGCAAAAAATGGTTTGACAGAAATTCGCAGCGAGCCGCGAGCTGGCAATGCAGAATGGCGCTCAATGACCATGTCCAGCGCGTCGAGAACAGGCTGCAAGTCGTTGTAGAGCGCTTGTCCGGAGTCCGTGAGCGTCAGCCCCCTGGCGGTTCGCGTAAACAGGTCGTTGGCGAGCTCTGTTTCGAGGTGTTTTATCTGGTGGCTGACGGCGGACGCTGTGAGATACAGCTCCTCGGCGGCTTCACGAAAGCTTTCGCGTTCCGCCGCGGCACAGAATGCGCGCAATGCGCGCATTGATATATTGCGATTCCAGGTGGCCATGCGCTAATGAATCTGCACGATTCATGCCATCCGGAATGTGACAAAATCGCAAGGATTACGGTAGCGGCGACCGGGGTGCGCGCCAAAACGGCGCAGCGTCGAATTTTATTGCACGATTATGAGGCGGCAGCGAACGCATCACGCGTCAGGTTCTGGCTGCCATCGGCCATGACCCGCACGTTGTCCTCGATACGAATGCCGCCGAAGGGTCGCAGCCAGTCAACTGTCTTCCAGTTGACATGGTGCTCGGCCGGCGTCCCGCGCAGGTTGTCCAGCAACATGTCGATGACGTAGAGCCCCGGTTCGATTGTGAGGACCATGTCTTCCTCGAGAACGCGTGTCAGCCGCAAATGCGGATGGCCACTTGGCGGGTCGATCCTGGTACCGGACTCGCTGCCCATGAAACCGCCCACGTCGTGTACCTGGATGCCAAGTAAATGACCGAGCCCGTGCGGATAAAAAGCGGCCGTTACGCCGGTCGCAAGCAGCGTGTCGGGTGCACCGGTAGCAAGCTCGGCCTCCACCAGCACCCCGGCGAGCATCCGGTGGTTCTCGATATGCAATTCCCGATAATCGACCCCGGCCCGGACCTTGTCCACAATCGCCTGTTGCATGACATGCATACGATCAATGAGCGCCTGGAATCGATCATCGTCGAGGGAGTAGGTGCGCGTGATGTCGGAGGCGTAACCGTGTACCTGGGCGCCGGCATCGATCAGAAAGGAACGGAATGCTTCCGGCGCGTTTCGATCGAGGTGCGTGTAGTGCAGGATCGCGCCGTGCTGATTCAAGGCCACGATGTTGT
>JAUHYO010000326.1 GCA_030426325.1 Gammaproteobacteria bacterium
AGAAAGCCGGGCAGGTCGCCGCCATTGGCAATCTGCAGCGCGTGGCGGTAGCGCAATTCGCGAGCCGGCTTTAGTGTGCCGTATTGCTGGACAAAGGCTTCTATTTCGGCGGCGGCAACGGACTTGATGTTCGCGCGCAACCAGGTCGCCCTGAGGTCGGGCCAGAGTACGTACTGCTCGAGCATCTGCCGGTCGGCCGCGGAAAGCCGGTCGACGGCGCCCCAATCGCCGCGTTCAACGGTTTCGAATACCGACCGGAACAGCGCTCGTTGCTGCTCGACATCACTCGCAGCCCTCGCAGGCGCAAACAGCGTCAGCGAGCTTAGAACCAACGCAGCAAGAAGCGATAGTCGGGCAGGCGTTAATGCGTTTGTCATCGGTCAGGCACATCCCAAACGAGGGGTGCCGACAGTTTAACGAATTTGGAACATTAGCGCTCTGTCGCCACGGCGAACATTCAGGAACAAAATATCGTAGCGTGATGCCACCTCGCGCAGGTCGGCAAGGTCAGAAACCCGAATGCGGTTGACGTGTGTGATCAAGTCACCGGTTTGCAAGCCGCGCTGCGCTGCCGCGCTGCCTTCCTGCACCTCGGCGATCTGCACACCGTCGATACCCGATTGGGTCTCGGCCGAGAAAACCGAGCCGGCAAGTCCGGGATGAATTTCCTGGCCAAGAATCATCTGCGCCTGCGCCTGGCCCAGCTCGGCCCGGGCCGTTAGCACCTTGTTTTCCCGCACGTACTTGATCGTCACTTCCTCGCCGGATCGCAGCAGTCCGATACGGTTCCGGAGCTCGGCGGCGCCATCAACTTTCTTGTTGTTGACCTCGACAATAATGTCACCCACCTGGAGACCGGCGTCTTCGGCCGCAGACTTGGGCTGTACGCCGGTAATCAGGGCGCCGCCGTCGATATCACTGCCCAGCGCTTCGGCGGCATCGGAATCAATCGACTGTATATTGACGCCCAGCAGGCCGCGACGAACCTCCCCGAAGTCAAGAATCTGGTTCATGATAGAACTGGCAATCTCGGTCGGAACCGCGAAACCGATACCGACATTGCCGCCGGAGCGGCTGATGATGGCCGAGTTAATACCGATCAGCTCGCCGTCCATATTGACCAGCGCACCGCCCGAATTACCCGGATTGATCGATGCATCCGTCTGAATAAAATCTTCGTACCCGTCGCGGCTGATGCCAGTACGGCCGACGGCGCTGATAATGCCGGAGGTCACCGTGTGGCCAAGCCCGAATGGATTGCCAATTGCAATGACGAAATCGCCGACTCGTGCCGCTGTTGAGTCGCCGATCGGCATTTCTTTCAGTCCTTTTGCCTCAACCTTGATCAATGCGATATCGGTTGCCGGGTCTGAACCGACGATCTCGGCATCAAGCACCGAGCCGTCGATCAGGGAAATCTGGATGGTATCGGCGTCACTGACCACGTGATGATTGGTCAGGATGTAGCCACGCTTGGCGTCAACGATGACACCGGAGCCGGCGCTCGCGACTTGCTGTTGGCCGCCCGGTGCATCGGGAATACCAAAAAAGCGGCGGAAAGCGTCATCGCCGAATGGATTGCGGCGCGTCAGGGTCTGGCTCACGCGAATATTCACAACGGCGGGCGATACGTCCTCGACCAACGGCGCGAGACTTGCGACAGCCTGTCCCTTGACGAAGGTTGGTAGTGCCGCTTCGGCGGTGGTCAGCGCACCAATCGCCAGCATCAGTAAGGGCAGCGTGAAGTGAGTCGATCGCATTTTCATCATTTGTGTGGTCTCTGTTTTTTCAGTGGTCAGGTTATGCCGATGTAGCTGAATAGCGCGTGAACTCAGGCGATTCGGTATTGAGTGAAGTATAGGCGTTTACACAGATGCCTGAACACGCCCTTCGGTCGCGTCCAGGCATCTCGTCCTGTTTGCCGCTCACGCAGCCTCTACGGTTATCTGCCGGGGTTGAACCTCGGGCAGTTTAGGAATTGAAATTTCCAGGATACCGTCGCGGCACTTTGCCGTAATTTTCTCAGCATCGGTAATTTCAGGCAGCGAGAATTGACGTGAGAATCGGCCGTTAGTGCGCTCGGAGCGGCGAAGATCAGCATTGTCTTCGTGATCCGTCGGGTGACGCACGCCGGTGACCGTCAGTATGCCACCGTCCATCGTGATTTCGATGTCTTCACGGCGCACGCCGGGTACGTCGGCCTGCACGACGAAGCGGCTCTTCTCTTCAATAATGTCCACGGGCGGCACCCACTGGCTGGCGGCGTAGTCCTTTGCGAATGGTTTCAGGTCCGGATTGAAAAAGTCCACGTAGGACCAGGGTTCGAATCGGGCAATTTTCATAAATTTCTCCCATGCGTTGTGTTGCGGAACGCTTATCTAGGGCCGCCTGTTTGCATTTCAAGAGCCGTCAATCTTCTGGAATTACCGCGTTTTGCAGCCGATTCATGAGAGAATCCGCACACATTTGGTGCCACTATATCTAGTGGATTCGAATTTTCACAAAAGTGTCATTTTTTTTCGTCTATTTTTAAAGCACTTACTCGTAAAGATCTCGTAACGCATTGTTTTTATATTGAAAAGACACCCAGAAAAAAAAGAGCAAAACGCTTGACAGGCGTCCGTATCGGGCATAATCTTGTGCCCACTCAGACACAACATCTTGTGTCTTTTCAATGAGGAAAAGAGGCCGATACCGGCACTCGTCGCGCGTTTTCGGGCCGTCGGCGGGCGGGACGCTTTTTGCTTTCGAAAAAGCGCGACAAAATACAAATTTGGGGACTCCTTCAAGGAGTACAGGGGAGTTAGAAAACCGATGAAGTCTGCTGCCATTCTGGATACGCACACGGTTACCGACATAGAATTTCAAGCTGCATCACTCGACATTTGGGATGCCAAATACCGACTCACAGCCAAAGATGGCGTGAAGATCGATGAAAATATAGACGATACCTACAAGCGCGTTGCCAAGGCGCTTGCAAACGTCGAAGTCGAGTCCAAGCGTGAACACTATTTCAAGGAATTTGTCTGGGCCTTACGTTCGGGTGCGATTCCGGCCGGTCGTATTATTTCAAATGCCGGTGCACAGGAGCACAAGCCGGCGACGTCGACCATCAATTGCACGGTGTCCGGCACCGTCGGCGATTCGATGGACAACATCCTCAACAAGGTTCACGAGGCCGGGCTGACCCTGAAGGCCGGCTGCGGTATCGGCTACGAGTTTTCGACGCTGCGCCCGAAAGGCGCCTACGTCACCGGCGCCGGCGCCTATACGTCCGGACCGCTGTCGTTCATGGATATCTACGACAAGATGTGTTTCACCGTCTCGTCGGCAGGCGGTCGACGCGGTGCACAGATGGGTACATTCGACGTCGGCCATCCGGACGTCATGGAGTTCATTCGAGCGAAACGCGAGGATGGACGTTTGCGCCAGTTCAACTTGTCGTTGCTGGTGACCGATGAATTCATGCAGGCCGTCATCAATGAAGATGACTGGAAGCTCGCGTTTCCGGTGACCTACAAAGAAGTTGAAGTGGATGGTCTCGATATCAGCGATGAGTCGCAGTTTGTCTGGCGTGAGTGGCCGGAAGCGGGCAATTACGTCACCGGG
>JAUHYO010000017.1 GCA_030426325.1 Gammaproteobacteria bacterium
TGCCCGGCGTTGGCAGAAAAACGGCCAACGTTATATTGAATACGGCGTTTGGCGAACCCACCATTGCCGTGGATACGCACATTTTCCGTGTTGCCAATCGCACTGGCCTAGCAAAAGGAAAGACACCCCTTGAGGTCGAGAAACGGCTCGTAAAATTAACGCCGGAGGAGTTTAAGAAAGATGCGCATCACTGGCTGATTTTGCACGGTCGTTATACCTGCAAGGCACGCAAGCCACTGTGTTCTGAATGTCCGATTATCGAATGGTGCGAGTACAAGAAAAAGGTGATGGCATGATTTTCGGTCAGGACAGAAATGAACTACGCAACACGTACAAGGAAGCCTGGGCAAAGTTCTGCAAGAACCTGCCATTGTCTCCGCTCGAAAGCCAGATTGCCGCGGTCATTGAATGGCACCCGGAATACCATGACGAACTGGCCAACGCCTCGCTCGATGCCGAGTACACACCCGAGGGCGGCCAGAGCAACCCGTATCTCCATATGGGGCTGCACCTTGGCATTCGAGAACAGGTTGCTACCGATCGGCCATCCGGCATTCGGAAAATATTTGAGGCCCTCGCGGCCAAGACAGGCGATCCGCATTCGGCCGAACATCAGATGATCGATTGCCTTGCGGAAACGCTGTGGGAGGCGCAAAGTCAGAATCGAGCACCGGACGAAAAAAAGTACCTGGAGCGCCTGCGACGCCTGAACGTCTAGCCGTGTAATAATTTCACGTTCCGGCAGGTCTTCCTGATAACTCGAAACGGGACACCCATGAGCGACTCAAATCCACAATACCCGGTACAGGGCGCGGGCCTGGGGCTGCGCCGCCCCATCGCCAATCAATTGATGGCCGACCCGCCGACCGATGTTGATTTCATGGAGGTGGCACCGGAAAACTGGATTCACGTCGGTGGTGCGCTCGGCAAAAAACTGCGATTTTTCACGGAGCGATACCCGTTCTTGATCCACGGCCTGTCGCTGTCCATCGGCTCGCCCGCGCCGCTAGACGAACAGTTGGTGCGCGATATCAAGGAATTCATGGCGACCCACAACATCCGGCTCTACTCTGAACACTTGAGTTATTGTGGTGACGATGGCCACCTGTACGACCTGATGCCAATTCCTTTTACCGAAGACGCCGTCAAATATGTCGCGGGACGAGTGCGCCGCGTCCAGGACATCCTCGATCAGCGCATTGCACTGGAAAACGTGTCCTACTATGCCCCGGTCGACTCCTCAATGAGTGAACAGGAATTTCTCCTGGCAGTGCTCGAGGAATCGGACTGTGACCTGATGCTCGACATAAACAATATTGTCGTGAACAGCATAAATCATCACTATGACGCAGGGGCATTCATGCGAGCGATGCCTGCGAAACGCATTCGCTATTTTCATCTCGCAGGACATTACGTCGAAGCGCCGGACCTGCGCATCGACACGCACGGTTCAGCCGTCGACAACCAGTCCTGGCAATTACTGGCCGATGCCTATCGACACTTTGGAACCGTTCCGACCTTGCTTGAACGCGACTTCAATTTCCCGCCGATGGACGAGCTTCTGGGCGAAGTGCGCCGTATCAAGCAGCTTCAGAACGACATGCAACTGATGAACTCCGCCCATGGATGACGATCGCACATTTCAGGACAAGCAGTACGCCTTCGCCGCGCATATTCGCGACCCCGATCACACTGTCGCACCGGACGGTATTGAAGATCGACGCATGGCGATTTATCGCGAGTTGTTTTTCAATAATTTGTCGAACCTGCTTTCTACTTTTTTCCCGGTCCTGCGCAAAGTGCTGACCGATGCCGAGTGGCAGCTTTGTATTCGTGCGTTCATGAAAATTCACCGCGCGAAGACGCCGTATTTCTTGCAACTGCCGGAAGAATTCCTGGCATTTCTGCAAAACGAGTATCGCGAGTTGGACAAAGCGCACCCCTTCGCAACGGAACTTGCACACTATGAATACGCTGAACTGGCGTTGCGGGTATCACCCGATGAGAATGACTTAACGGGAGTAAGACCGGATGGCGATCTGCAATCCGAGATACCGGTTAAATCGGCACTCGCCTGGGTGTTTGCCTACCACTATCCTGTGCATCGTGTTTCCGCAGATTTCCGCCCCAGCGAGAAGCTCGAGCAGCCGGCTTATCTGGCCGTCTATCGCCGCGACGACGACAAAGTGCATTTTCTGGAGCTCAATGCGATCTCGGCCGCGCTGCTGGACGCCATTGAGAACAACAGTTCCGGCCTTAGCGGCGATGAATTGCTTCGTGCTCTCGCGAGGAAGACCCAGTACCCGGATGTCGATGCGCTGGTCCGACACGGCCTGGACACACTGCGGGAAATGCGACAACTGCAAATCATCATTGGCACCCGAAAGAATTCCTGACGGAGAACGACATGCAAAAGTTGGTCAACCTAAAGAACCGGGTTTTGGGTTTATTGAACCCGGCCGGTGACTTTGTCGCCCTGCTGCCTATCCGGCTGCTGTTGGCGTACGAGTTTGGCAGTGCCGGCCTGAAGAAACTCGACGGCACCAACTGGTTCGGCCGGATCCAGGACAACTTCCTGTTCCCATTCAACCACGTACCCGTTGAGATCAGCTGGTTCATGGCAACCTGGGCTGAAATCCTGGGTGGCCTGTGCCTGTTTTTCGGTTTGTTTACCCGCTTCTGGGCATTCAGTCTCGTCATCGTTTCAGTCGTTGCAATATCGGGAGTGCACTGGCCGGACGACTGGAACAGCCTGTCGGAATTGTGGAAGGGATATGCAATAACCAACAAGGGCTTTGGCAATTATCGAGTGCCACTGCTTTTTATCGCGATGCTTTTCCCGCTCATCTTTAGCGGTGCGGGCAAACTGAGTATCGATCATCTTTTGGCGAAACGGTTTCTGTAGACGATGGACGGCGCATTCGACCTGGTACAGACTTTATCGTCGATATTCGTTTTTGTCGTCGGCGCGTTTTTGCTCACGATTGCCGTGATCTTCGTTATTGATGTCACGCAAACGACGCACACGGTTCGCCGAAATTTTCCGGTTATCGGCCGATTCCGATACGTGTTCGAACGCATGGGCGAGTTTCTTCGGCAGTATTTTTACGCCCAGGATCGTGAGGAACTGCCGTTCAACCGCGCACAACGTTCATGGGTGTATCGAGCGGCCAAGGGCGTTGACAGTACGGTCGCTTTTGGCTCGACGTTGAACCTTACGCCGCCGGGTACACCAATCTTTGTCAATTGCCCTTACCCAACGCTCGACAGTGATTCCGTACCGAGTGGCCCAATGCTCATCGGCCCACATGCACGCAAGCCCTATGAGGCAAAGTCGCTCGTCAACATCTCAGCGATGAGTTATGGGGCGCTGTCAAAGCCTGCAGTACTGGCGCTGTCCCACGGATCGCGCATGGCGGGCAACTGGCTGAATACGGGAGAAGGCGGTATCTCGCCCTGGCATCTCGAAGGTGGCTGCGACCTGGTATTTCAAATCGGCACAGCCAAGTACGGTGCGCGCGACCATGAGGGCAACCTGAGCGACGAAAAACTTCGCGAAGTCGGCGAAATCGAACAGGTCAAAATGATCGAGCTCAAACTCAGCCAGGGCGCGAAACCCGGCAAAGGCGGCATTCTTCCCGCCGAAAAGGTAACCGACGAAATTGCGAAAATCCGCGGCATTCCCGTTGGCGAAGCCTCGATCAGTCCCAACAGGCATCCCGAGATCAATTCTGCGAGCGACCTGCTGGATATGATTAACAGGATTCGCGATGCCTCCGGTTTACCCGTTGGCTTCAAGGCTGTGATCGGGGCTTATGGCTGGCTCGACGAACTGTTCGAAGAGGTTAAAAAACGAGGAATCGAATCTGCGCCCGATTTTATTACCGTTGATGGTGGCGACGGAGGCACCGGCGCGGCACCGATGAGCCTGATCGACAACGTCGGCCTGCAGATTAAGGAAAGCCTGCCGCTGGTCGTCGACATGCTGTGCCGGCATGGTTTGCGACAACGTATTCGTGTCATTGCCAGCGGCAAGTTGGTCAATCCGTCAGATGCGGCGGCCGCGCTTTGCATGGGTGCGGACTTTATCAATACGGCGCGCGGCTTCATGTTTGCTCTGGGTTGCATCCAGGCATTGCAGTGCAACAAGAACACCTGCCCTACTGGCGTCACGACACACAACAAGCGCCTGCAACGCGGCCTGGTTCCGGAAGACAAGGCACAGCGAGTCATGCGCTACTGCGAATCCCTGCGCAAGGAGATTGGCACTATCGCTCACTCCTGTGGTGTCGCCGAGCCGCGAGGCCTGCGACGTTTCCACTGCAGGATCGTGCAAGACGACGGCCGGTCCATCCCGCTCAACGAGCTCTACCCGGATATCGGCGCATCCCGGTAGCGTTCTTTTTTGCTAGTATCAGCACGGCTCCCGGTCGAATAAGAAGAACAAATGGCGAACCCAACGAACGCCACATCACTGCGGCGTGACATCGGAATATTCGGCGCATCCTTTCTTGCACTGAACGCCATGATTGGCGCGGGAATTTTTGCGCTTCCGGGCAAGATTGCCATCAATGCAGGCTTGCTGACACCCTGGCTGTTTCTCGTTGTCGGGGTATTCTTTCTCACGATTGTGCTTTGTTTTGCCGAACTCGCAAGCTACTACCGCGGTACGGGCGGCCCTGTCCTCTATGCCAACGACGCATTCGGACCTCTGGCCGGCTTTAGTACCGGATGGGCAATCTACCTGAGCCGCGCGACTGCCTTTGCCGCAAACGCCAATGTCATGGCGATCTACCTGGCATCGCTTCACGACCTGTTCGCGGGTCCGGTGGCGCGGGCAGCGATTATTACGATTGTCACCAGCGGCCTCACATGGGCGAATGTTTGCGGCGTTCGTGATGGCGTACGCACAATGGCTGTTTTTACGTTCCTCAAAGTAACGCCGCTGATCCTGATGATCCTGTTTGGACTGCAGTACGTCACCCAGTCCACGCTGCTGCCAGCTTTGCCTATCGAATTCACCGAGCCCGGCAGCACCGTTTTGCTGCTGATCTATGCCTATGTGGGATTCGAGACCATCAGCGTCACAGCGGGTGAAACGGCTCGTCCGCGAAAAACATTACCGATGGCTTACGTCGGCAGTATCCTTGGCACGGCACTGCTGTATTTTTTTATTGTGCTGGTCTTCGTGTCGGTCATTCCGGCCGAAAACTACCGCGTTGCTACGCTGGTCGATGTCGGCCGCGCAATCGCCGGACAACTTGGTGCGCTGGCGATTACCCTGGCCGCCGTATTTTCCATCGGTGGCAACCTGGCGGGCTCAATTCTTGCAGCACCGCGACTCATTTATTCGATGGCTGAGAATCGCATGTTGCCGAGCTGGTTCGCTCACGTTCACCCGCGATTCGCAACTCCCGACCGGACGATCCTGGTAACCGGCGCAATGATTCTCGTGCTTGCGTTGAGCGGATCATTCGTACAACTTGCCATCGCGAGTTCAGTCGTCAGGTTGCTTGGCTACATCGTCTCCATCGCGTCTTTGCCCGCAATTCGCCGGCAGGCCACGCCGGAGATCAGGAAGACCGCATTCCGGCTAAAGGGTGGCAACCTGGTCCCGATCGCCGCCCTGCTGCTCTGTTTTTGGCTACTGGCGCAGTCGTCGTTGCAGTCCTGGATTGCCGTTCTGGTATTGCTCGCCATCGGCTGGTTTTTCTACGCAATCGAATACTGGGCCGCGCACCGACGCCGCACCCAATCCCCACCTTAACTGGCGGGAGAATCGCTTTAGCTTCTGCGCTAATGTTTCCTCGCGGTTTTCTTGGGCATGTACAGGTCAGTCAGCGTACCGTCCATTGCTTCTGCGGCAAAGGCAACGGTTTCTGACAAGGTCGGATGAGGATGAATCGTCAGGCTGATGTCGGCGGCGTCTGTACCCATTTCAATGGCCAGGCAGACTTCTGAAATCAGGTCTCCTGCGCCAGGACCGACAATTGCACCACCAAGCACTCGTTCGGTCTTCTTGTCGAACAGCAGCTTTGTGAAGCCTTCGGGGCGGCCCAGCGACAGTGCGCGACCGCTCGCCGCCCACGGAATCTGGGTTTTCTCGTAGTCGATGCCCTTTGCCTTGGCTTCCAGCTCGGTCAGTCCGACCCACGCGATTTCCGGATCCGTGTAGGCGACGGATGGGATCGCACGGGCATCGAAGTAGCTCTTCTCACCGGCGACGACCTCGGCAGCGACTTTTGCCTCATGCGTCGCCTTGTGAGCCAGCATCGGCCCGCCAGCGAGATCGCCGATGGCGAAAATATGCGACACATTGGTACGCATCTGCTTGTCAACCGCAATAATGCCGCGCGAGTCGACAGCAACGCCGGCCTTTTCTGCATCGAGGGTACCGCCATTCGCGCGTCGACCGATTGCAACCAGTACACGGTCATAAACACCCATCGAGGGCGCCTTGTCGCCTTCAAACTTGACCTCGATACCGGGAACCGTTGAGCGCATGCCGGTCACTTTCGTCGAGACCATGATCGCTTCGTAGCGTTGCTTCACGATCTTCATAAACGGCCGGAGCAAATCCGGGTCCGTACCGGGCATGAGTGAATCGGTTAGTTCCACAACGCTGACATCGGTACCAAGTGCGCTGTAAACACAAGCCATTTCCAGGCCGATAATGCCACCGCCGACAACCAGCAGGCGCTTGGGCAGCGGCGCCAGTTCAAGCGCGCCGGTGGAATCGACAATTCGAATGTCGTCCGGCAATCCTGGCAACATCGCGGGTTCGGAGCCGGCGGCAATAATGCAATGCTCAAAATCAACGGTTTCATTGTTGTCGAGGCGCAGGCGATTCGGCGACTCAAATTTGGCTTCAGCCGTAAGCACACGCACTTTGCGCTGCTTCGCCAGTGACGCCAGACCGCCCGTTAATTTGCCGACAACCTCATTCTTCCAGCCGCGCAGTTTCTCGGCATCTATTTTGGGCTCACCGAAAACAACACCGTGATCGGCCATTGCCGCCGCGTCGTCAATCACCTTGGCCGCATGCAGCAGGGCCTTGGACGGAATACAACCGACATTCAGGCAAACACCGCCGAGTACCGACTGCCGCTCGATCAGAA
The DNA here is from genome assembly GCA_030426325.1 of Gammaproteobacteria bacterium. Classification (GTDB taxonomy): domain Bacteria; phylum Pseudomonadota; class Gammaproteobacteria; order Steroidobacterales; family Woeseiaceae; genus UBA1847. The sequence continues at coordinate 7,119 of JAUHYO010000017.1, forward strand.
TGACATCAATGCCAAGATCGGCCGCGCGAAACGCCGCGGTATACCCGCCCGGGCCCGAACCGATAACGACCAACTGCGCCGAGTGCGTCGCGTCGCCGGTCGACTGAACCGGTTTAGCGGCTTTGATTTCGGGCGCCGACATTTTTCGTGTTTCTTCGGCATTTTCAGCAGGCGCCGCGGACACAGCATCGCTGGCCTCTATCCTTGCCACCAGGCTGCCGGTTGAGACTTTGTCACCCACGGAGACTTCGACCGAAACAATCTTGCCTGCCATATCGGCCGGCACATCCATTGACGCCTTGTCGGTTTCGATCGTAACCAGCGGATCTTCGACCGCGACCGTGTCCCCAACTGCGACCAGCACTTCGATGACTTCAACATCCTCGAATTCGCCCAGGTCCGGGACCAGCAGATTCTTCGTTTCAGCCACTTAAGGAATCGCCTTCAACAGCGAATCGACATCAGCCAGCGTCTGCCCAAGGAAGGTCGTGAAACGAACGGCTTGCGCACCGTCAATGACACGATGATCGTAGGACAGGGACAACGGCAACATCAGGCGCGGCTCGAATTCGGAACCATTCCAGACGGGCTGCATGCTCGATCGCGAAACACCGAGAATCGCGACTTCCGGCGCGTTAACAATCGGCGTGAACGCGGTACCACCGATTCCGCCCAGGCTGGAAATCGTAAACGAGGCACCCTGCAACTGCGGTGCCTTTAACTTGCCTTCGCGAGCGAGTGCCGACAGCTCGGCGAGTTCCGCCGCAAGCTCGTAAACATCCTTGGTATCGGCGTTACGGATAACCGGCACGACCAGGCCCTGGGGCGTGTCGGCGGCAAATCCGAGGTGGCAATACTTCTTCAATATCAACTCACTAGCGTCATTTGATAAAGAAGAATTTACCTTTGGAAATTCCTGCAACGCGGTCACGCAGGCTTTGAGCACAAAGGCCAGCGGCGTCAATGAAATACCGCGTGCTTTCGCCGGGCCTTTCAGTTCCTGGCGGCGCGCCTCGAGCTCGGTGATATCGGCCAGATCGTGTTGGGTTACGTGCGGCAGATTGATCCAGCTGGCTTGCAGGCGCGGTCCTGAAATTTTCTGGATCCGCGTCAATTGCTGAACTTCGATTTCGCCGAATTTTGAAAAATCCACACTCGGCGTTTTTGGCAGGCCGGTTCCGGCCGGCGCGTGGGTCGACTGGCCACTGAGTATGGATTTGACGAATGCTTTGACGTCATCGTGCAGGACACGCTGTTTGACGCCGGTGCCGGTGACCTGTGCGAGATTAACGCCCAGCTCCCGCGCCAGTTTTCTGACCGATGGACTCGCATGGGCTTTGGAAAAATTCGTTTCATCAATCGCCGGCAGGCTTTGCGGTTTTGCGGCGGCCTGAGGTGCCGCGGTCTCCGATTTCGCCGGCGGTGCAGCGGCTGCGGCTGGCGCTGGCTCTTCCGGTTTTTCAGGCCCTTCAGGCGGCGACTCACTCGCCGCGACGGCATTGATGGTCCCCAGCGAAGACCCTTCCGAGACTTTGTCGCCCACTTTAACCAGCACGGATTCAATGCTGCCGGCAACGACGGCCGGAACATCCATTGCGGCCTTGTCGGTTTCCAGGGTCACCAGCGGGTCATCAACCGCAACCGTATCGCCTTCGGAAATGTGAACTTCGATGACTTCGACGTCATCAAAATCACCCAATGCAGGCACCACGAGCGTCTGCTTTTCCGTAACGGCGGTTGCCTTTTCCGTTGCAGGCTCTGACACCGGCGCAGCGGATTCAGAAGCGCTGTCCAACGACGTCTGCGGCTCGGACTCGGTCGCCGTGCTGCCCGCGTCACCACCCTCAACAGACATCTTGCCAATCACATCACCACTCGAGACAGTGTCGCCGACCGCGATACTGAGCGAATCGATAACACCGTCCTCCGGCGCCGGGATGTCCATCGAGGCTTTGTCGGTTTCGACGGTAACCAGGCCGTTTTCGCGTTCGACTTTGTCGCCAGCTTTGACCAGGACTTCAATGACCTCAACATTGTCAAAGTCACCGAGGTCAGGAATCACTATGTCGATTGAATTCGCCATGCGTGTCCTACTCCGCCTACAGTGTCACCGGATCAGGGCGATCCGGATCAATGCCGTATTTCTTGATTGCCTCGACAACCGTCTTATGGTCCAACGCTCCGTCATCCGCAAGGGCTTTGAGTGCCGTCACCGCGATGTAGCGTTTGTCGACTTCGAAGTGCTGGCGCAATTCTTTTCGGGCATCACTTCGACCGTAGCCATCCGTACCGAGAGACACAAAACGTCCGGGCACCCAGCTTTGAATCTGGTCAGCCACAATCTTCATATAGTCAGTTGCTGCGATATATGGGCCGGGGCGCTTGTCAAAACATTGCTCAACGTAGCATTTCTTCGGCTTCTCATTCGGATGCAGCTGGTTCCAGCGGTCGACCTGCAACGCATCGCGGCGCAATTCGTTAAAGCTGGTGACCGACCAGATATCGGTTGGAATCCTGAAGTCTTTCATCAACAACTCGGACGCGCCGATAACTTCGCGCAATATGGTGCCAGAGCCCATCAGCTGCGCACGGATCTTGCCCTGCCCACCCACCTGCAGCAGATACATGCCGCGCAGAATGCCATCCTCGACACCGGCGGGCATCGGCGGGTGCACGTAGTTCTCGTTCATGCAGGTAATGTAGTAGAAAACGTTTTCCTGCTCGCCGATCATGCGTCTCAGACCGTCCTGAATAATGACAGCCAGTTCGTAGGCATAAGTTGGATCGTAGGACCGGCAATTCGGCACTGTCGACGCACTCACCAGGCTGTGTCCATCCTGGTGCTGCAAACCCTCGCCTGCCAGCGTCGTCCGCCCGGCGGTGCCACCGATCAGGAAGCCACGCGTCTGTTGATCGCCGCCGGCCCAGATGAAATCGCCAATGCGCTGAAAACCGAACATCGAATAATAGATGTAGAACGGCACCATCGGCACGTTGTGATTCGAATACGCCGTACCTGCAGCCGCCCAGGAGCAAAAAGCGCCAGCCTCGTTGATGCCTTCCTCGAGAATCTGGCCCTTCTTGTCCTCGCGGTAATACATCAGCTCGCCGGAATCCTGCGGCTCATAGAGCTGGCCCTTGGAAGCATAGATTCCGATCTGCCGGAACATGCCTTCCATGCCAAAGGTGCGTGCTTCGTCGGGAACGATCGGAACGATGTGTTTGCCGATCTGTTTGTCTCGAGCAAGCGCCGTGAGAATACGAACGAAAGCCATCGTCGTTGACGCTTCGCGTTCACCAGTGCCCTCAAGTTGTGTCTTGAAGGTTTCGAGAGCGGGAACCGGCAGCGACGTCGACTTCGCGCGTCTCGCCGGCAAGAAACCGCCCAACGAATGACGGCGCTCAAGCATGTACTCGAGTTCCGCACTGTCAGGCGCCGGCTTGTAGTACGGCACATTCTCAATATCTTTGTCCCGGATCGGGATATTGAAGCGATCGCGGAATTTTTTCAGTTCCTCGATGCCCAGTTTTTTCTGTTGATGGGCGGTATTCTGGCCTTCACCGGCTGTACCCATGCCAAAACCCTTCACGGTCTTGGCCAGAATGATCGTCGGGCGTCCTTTGTGGTTCATCGCCGCGTCATACGCTGCGTAAACCTTGCGCGAATCGTGCCCGCCACGATTCAAATGCCAGATCTCGTCGTCCGACATATTGGCAACCATTGCTGCCGTCTCGGGGTGTTTGCCGAAGAACGTATCGCGAACATACTTGCCGTCCATTGACTTTATCTTCTGATATTCGCCGTCAACGGTCTCTTCCATAATCTGTCGCAACTTGCCGGACTGGTCCTTTGCCAGCAACGGATCCCACTTGGAACCCCAGACAACCTTGACGACGTTCCATCCTGCGCCGCTAAAGGCGGCCTCAAGTTCCTGAATGATTTTTCCGTTGCCGCGCACCGGGCCGTCGAGTCGCTGCAGGTTGCAGTTGACGACGAACACCAGGTTATCGAGCCCCTCGCGGACCGGCATCGTAATCGCGCCCATCGATTCCGGTTCATCCATTTCGCCGTCGCCGAGAAACGCCCAGACCTTTCGATCACTGGCCGGTACCATGCCGCGGTTTTCCATGTAACGCATGAATCGCGCCTGGTAGATCGCCATCATCGGTCCGAGCCCCATCGAGACCGTCGGGAACTGCCAAAAGTCGGGCATCAGCCAGGGGTGCGGATACGACGACAAGCCGCCGCCGCCAACTTCCTGTCTGAACCGATTCAGCTTGCCTTCATCGAGCCGGCCTTCCAGGAACGCGCGCGCATAGATTCCCGGAGCGGAATGTCCCTGCACGAAAATCATGTCGCCGGCCTGTTTCTCGGAGTCGGCCCGCCAGAAATGATTAAAACCCACTTCATACAGGGTTGCCGACGACGCGTAGCTGGAAATGTGGCCACCGTATTCCGTGCTCTTGCGATTGGCCTGCACAACCATGGCCATCGCATTCCAGCGAATATAAGCCTCAATGCGGCGTTCCAGTGACCGATCACCCGGATACTCTGGCTGATGCGCCGTTGAAATGGTGTTCAAATACGCGGTGTTCGGGCTGTAAGGAAGATAGGCACCGGACCGACGGGCGTAGTCGATCATGTGATTCAAAAGAAAATGGGCTCTCTCCGGGCCGTGCTGTGCCAGCACCGAGTCGATCGACTGCAGCCACTCCGTGGTTTCAATCGGGTCAATATCATCAAACGGGTTAAACTTGCTCATACATTCGTCCACTGTGCGGACGCCAAAAGCCATTGGCGCGTCGCGTGAATTAGTTGGGGTGTCCTGCTAGGATCACCGCTCTATTGCACCGGACCGTGCGATTTTCGCTGCGGCCGTCATCTTCAGGGTTTGAGCTCACAGGGTCAAGTCTGACGCGACCAATAAAAAGGTATGAAATTGAACCCGCCCAATCTGAATAATCCTCGTATCTTTCAATCGCTTGGCCGCATCGACGCGAAATCACTGGAAAGCTGCGATCAGTTGCTTTTGATACTACCGGAAAAGCCCGTAGCCAGTCTTTTCAAACAGCTGCCCGAAGGTACGAAACTGCACCGCGTTTTGCGCGCAACAGCCGACGATTCGACACCGGCGTTACGGACTCGCCTGTCGAACAAAAAAGTGACCCTGGTCGTCGGCGGCAAACTAAAAAACGAATCCAGCACTTTCGAGCAATTAACGCTGGGGCGCGAACTCGTCGCAGCCCTGGCGGACGAAAAAGCCGGTAGCGTCGGTATCGGTGTCCTGGGTTTTGCCCCTGATGCTCAGGCGAGCATTGTGAACAATATCCTCGCTGCCGCGCTGGCCGCCGCTTTCGCGCTGCCGACATACAAAACCAAGCCACCACCGCCGTCGATCAAGAGCTTGAGAATCCTTGGCGTGCCGGCTCGCGTCGATACCCGACGGACCGAAGCCGAGGCGATGGGAAACAATCTTGCTCGCTGGCTGACATCGATGCCTCCGAACAAGCTGGATGCCTACCAATATGCCGATCTTGCGCGGCATCTCGCCAGGGCGCGGGGCTGGTCTTACAAGCGATTTGCCACCAAAGAGTTGACCAAACTCGGCGCCGGGGCGTTTCTTGCAGTCGCCCAGGGCAACGAGAACGACAGTGCGAGTATCGTTCGACTTAAGTACCGACCGGGCAGGAAAACGGCACGCGCCGATTTATCCCTGGTTGGCAAGGGCATTATTTTTGATACGGGCGGTACCAACCTGAAACCGTTTTCGTCGATGCTCGATATGCACGGTGACATGCAGGGAAGCGCCGTTGCGATCGGTATCCTGCTCGCAATTTCCGAATTGCAGTTGCCCATCGCAGTGGACTGTTGGCTGGCGCTGACGGAAAACCGAACCGGGCCGATGGCCTACAAATCACGCGACGTCGTGACAGCTGCGAATGGGAAAACCATTCAGACGATTCATACCGATGCGGAAGGCCGCATGGCGCTGGCCGACACGCTGGTTCTTGCAAGCCGCGAGAAGCCGAAGCTGCTGATCGATTTCGCGACGCTAACCGGAACCTGCATCAGTGCAGTAACCAACCGCTATTCCGGCGTCTTCACAAACCGCGCGGCGCTGCATCCCCGGCTAAAACGCACCGGCCAACAGTGTGGCGAGCGCGTCTGGCCTTTTCCGATCGGTGACGAGTTCCTGGAAGAATTGAAATGCCACAGCGCCGATCTCCGGCAATGCTCGCCGTCGGCCTCCGGCGATCATATCCTGGCGGCAAGTTTTCTGGCCGAGTTCATCGAGAACGACACGCCCTGGGTACATATGGATCTCAGCGCAAGTGACCGCGATGAGGGGCTCGCACATATTCCATCCAAGTTCACCGGATTCGGCGTACGCTACACGATGAGCGTCATTCTCGACGACAACCTGTTCAAGGCGACAATTTAAGTGACAAAAGAAGCAGGAATGGCAGACCGCTTTCGCGGTTTTCTACCGGTCGTCGTTGACGTGGAAACCGGTGGGTTCAATTGCAAAACCGACGCATTGCTCGAAGTTGCCGCGGTACTCCTCGAAATGGACGACGAAGGCCTTTTGCATCGCAGCGAAACGGTTCGATATCACGTCAAACCGTTCGAAGGCGCCAATCTCGAGCCAGCCTCGCTCGCTGTAAATGGCATCGATCCGCACCATCCGCTACGGCCGGCCATCGACGAAAAAGACGCACTGCAAAGAGTGTTCAGAGAAGTGCGCCGTTCAGTCAAGGAGAACCGGTGCAGCCGGGCGATCCTGGTCGGGCACAACGCCCACTTCGACCTTGGCTTCGTAAACGAAGCAATCGCCCGATCAGAAATCAAGCGCAATCCGTTTCATCCGTTCAGCTGCTTCGATACGGCAACCGCTTGCGGCATCGCGTTCGGGCAAACCGTCCTGGCGCGCGCGGTGGCCGCGGCCGGCCTGGATTGGGACGAAACACAGGCGCACTCCGCTGCCTATGATGCGGAGATGACTGCTGCAGTATTTTGCGAAGTCGTCAACCGGTACCGCGATATTTTCGAAGCCCGGCGGCGCGTCGATTAGCGCCAGGACGTACGTCAGGCCTCGAGCAGCTTTTGCAGCTCGCCAGAATGGTACATCTCAACCACGATATCGCAGCCGCCGATGAGTTCGCCTTTAACGTAGAGCTGCGGAAAGGTCGGCCAGTTTGAATAAGTTTTCAAACCTTCGCGAATCTCGGGATCCTCAAAAATATTAACGTAGGAAAACGGCTTCCCTATCGCATTTAAAGCTGCAACGGTTTGTCCCGAAAACCCGCACTGCGGAAAATCCGGTGTCCCTTTCATGTACAGCAATACATCATGCGCTTTGAGCTGTTCTTCGATTCGAGCATTTATGTCCACGGTGTTTCCTGTCATTTGCAAATTCATAGCGTCCTGAATGGGGACGTTTTAGTTTTCTACAACTATCTGGTTGGTCACGGTCCTGACCCCGGTGGTCGCCTTCGCCAACCTGCCCGCCTGTTCGCGAGCAACGTAATTCGTGACCGTGCCCGATAAGGTGACGTTCCCCGAATACGTCCTGACGCCCAGATTGTACCCGGCCAGCGTCGAATCCGATGCAAAAACCTCTTGAATCCGTGCGCTGATCCCGGCATCGGCCGTTGCCGTCGCCCCGCTTGCCGTCCCTGCTCCGGACCCACCGCCCAATACCATCGCGGTACAGCCTGAGATCAGGCCCATTGCCACCAGTAAGACCAGGCTTCGCATACTAATCTCCTTTCGCCGGCGGCATTGTAGCCGCATTCCTTGCCTTGCGAGCGGCCAAATCGTCGATCAGCTGCCATTGTTCAGCCGGCGTCATTAACGACCAGGCTGAAATTTCCGACAGCGTTCGATGGCATCCAAGACAGACACCCTGCTCGTCAAGCGTGCACAACTGGATGCAAGGCGACAGGGGTCGTTCGTTTTGCTGCCTCATGATCGATCGCCTGCAATTAAATTTTCTATTTTACAATCAAACGTTTACGAAATTTTCTGATTTTTCGCGAACAGTCTCTATAATACCGACTGCGCTGGGGCGCAATGACTCCAGATCCAAATAAATATAAACAATGGAGAAAAAAAATGAATCCGCTTAAGACAGTCGCAGGCACAATAATCGGCGGCATCGTTCTGGCCGTCATCATCGCTGCAGCGACGATGGGAATCCACCTGAATGTCGGTAGTCTGATCGTCTGGATCCACGTTCTTGCCGGAATAACCTGGATCGGCATTCTCTATTATTTCAATTTTGTCCAGGTGCCCGCACTTGCCGATGCCGCCAGCGACGAAGGCGGACCGGGCGGTGCCGGCATCACAAAATACGTAGCGCCACGCGCACTCTGGTGGTTCCGATGGGGCGCCGCACTGACCTGGCTGTCCGGTGCTGGCTACCTGATGCACCTGGGTCGGTTGCACCACGCGTTTACGCTGGGAATGACTGACGGTGGCGGTCCTCAAGACATGATTATCGGCGTCGGTGCCTGGCTGGGCACAATTATGCTTTTCAATGTTTGGGTACTGATCTGGCCGAACCAGAAAAAGATTCTGGGCATGGTTGAAGCAAGCGACGCTGAAGTGGCGAAAGCCCGGGCGGTCGCTTTTGCGGCATCGCGCACGAATACGCTTTTGTCCATCCCAATGCTGATGAGCATGGTCGGTTACGGGCACGGCGGATTCTTCCTTTAGACCTGGCATCAACTAGTGACAAAGCCCGGCCTTTTGGCCGGGCTTTTCCTTTTCAGCATGACACCTAACGACGAACAAAAAGCCTCGATCGCACCCAGTGTGGCGAACGCTCTCCGCGAAGACGTTGGTGGCGGCGACCTCACCGCATCATTGGTGGACGCCGACACGATCATGGGTGCGACAATCATCGCACGCGAATCGCTTATTCTCTGCGGACAGCTGTGGGTCGACGAAGTGTTCGCACAACTCGACACCCGTGTTGTTGTCGACTGGTATGTCGGTGACGGCCAGACCGCGGATTCCGGCGATGTCATTTGCAAGCTGACCGGACCTGCCCGGGCGTTGCTGACCGGCGAGCGCACAGCGCTGAACTTCCTGCAGACGCTCTCGGCAACTGCGACGACGACGGCGCGCTACGTCGACGCGATAGCAGGTACCGAAACTCGCATTCTCGACACACGCAAGACCATTCCAGGCTTAAGGCTTGCGCAAAAATATGCAGTTACCTGTGGCGGCGGCCTGAATCATCGAGTCGGTCTCTATGACGCCATTCTCATCAAGGAAAACCACATAAAAAGTGCCGGCAGCATCGCCGCTGCGGTCAAATCAGCACAGCAGCTTGATGCCGGCGTACTTATTGAAGTCGAGGTTGAGTCGCTTGACGAGTTTCGCCAGGCGCTGGCGGCGGGTGCAGAGCGCATTTTGCTCGACAATTTTTCGCTTGATGACATGCACGAAGCGGTCGCGATCAACCGGGACAGTGGCTACCTTGGTGCCGAGCTCGAAGCGTCAGGCAATATCACCGTGGAATCCATTCGAGAAATTGCAGAAACAGGTGTCGACTACATTTCAACCGGCGCGATTACGAAAAATGTCGACGCGATCGACCTTTCGATGCTGTTCAGAATCGACTAGGCAACTGCACGAGTGACGCGCTTCGGCTCGGAAACACCATAGCCCTGCGCGTAGTCAATACCCATGCCGCGAAGCATCGTAATGATCTCTTCGTTCTCGGCGAACTCAGCAATTGTTTTCTTGCCCGTCAGGTGGCCGATTTCATTGATGGATCGCACCATCTCCCGGTCAATCGGGTCATGGAGAATTTCCTTGACGAAGCTGCCGTCGATTTTCAGGAAATCGACCGGGAAATGCTTGAGGTAGCCGAACGATGACAGCCCGGTTCCGAAATCATCCAGTGCAAACATGCAACCCAGTTCTTTCAACGCGTTGATAAAGCGATTTGCCTGGGAATAACTGGCTATGGCTGCAGTTTCGGTAATCTCGAAACAAATCTTGGTTGGGTCAATACCGCTCATTTGGAATTGATCAATAACGAACGGCAGGAATTTCTCATCGCCCAGGCTTTGCCCGGAAAGGTTGATTGAACACAACGCAAGACGCTCGCGCTCATCCGCCTCGGACACCAGCCAACGGAAAGCAGCGCGAATTACCCAGCGATCAATGTTTGGTGTAATGCCGTAGCGCTCAGCCGCTTCAATAAACAGGCCGGGCGATATAATGCCGCCGTTTTCATCACGCATACGCAAGAGAATTTCGTAATGAGCGCCGGCTTCTTCGGCTTGTAGCGGTTGGATAGTCTGGCGGAAAAGCTCGAAACGATTCTCTTCAAGCGCATTGTTTATCCGCGCTGCCCATTGCATTTCACGTCGGCGGCGCATCAGGTCGATATCGTTTTCCTGGAAACTGTGAATGCGATTTCGTCCAGCTTCCTTGGCCGCCGCGCAGGCACTGTCCGCGGCGCTAAGCAAGGCGGCAACATCCTCGTTGTCCGCCGTAATCGGCACCACGCCGATACTGACACCAAGACGGAAATTGCGCTCCTCCCAGACGAACTTGTACTCGCCAATCGCCATCCGTAGCGTTTCCGCGGTGTTCATCGCCTCCTCGAGACTGCAGCTTTCGAGCAAGACGCCGAATTCATCGCCGCCGAGTCGTGCCAGCGTGTCGCGCCAGCGAATCTTCGATTTCAACAACGCACCGAGCTGACCGAGCAAGGCATCGCCGGCACTGTGGCCGCATGAATCATTGACGATCTTGAACTGATCGAGATCGAGGTAAAGCAGTGCATAGGACGTTTCACGCGCGCGCGCGCTCTTCAGTGCTCGCTCCAGCCGGTTCTCAAACTCCCGGCGATTGACCAGGCCGGTGAGGATATCGTGGCTCGCGTGATAACTCAGGCGGCGATTCAGCTCGCGCGACTCGCTGACATCGTGGAACACCAGCACGCCACCGGTCACGCTGCCCTTGCCATCGCGAATGGGCGATGCCGTGCTTTCGATGTAGAGCTCATTACCGTCGCGGCGAATTAACAAGGTCGGGCGCACGGACTTGATCGCCCGGTCGCGCCGGATCGCCACCGCCAGCGGATTTTCCAGTGGTTCGCAGGTTTCTTCGTGAAAGCCACGAAATATTTCGTCGATCGATCGACCGCTGGCGTCGTCGACCTTCCAGCCTGTTAAATCTTCTGCGACCGGATTGATGTACTCAACATTGCTGTTGGCGTCCGTTGTGATAACACCATCGCCTATTGACTGCAGCGTTATTTGTGCGCTTTCTTTTTCGCGAAACAATGCATCTTCATAGAGTTTACGTTCGGTGATATCGACTTCGACACCCAGCAGTCGCAGCAATCGACCGTTAGTGTCGAGCACCGACTTGGCGCGACTCTTCATCCAGCGCCAGTCACCGCTTTGATGCTTCATGCGATGCACCGATTCGAAAAACGGAGTTTCGCCTTCCAGGTGCTGACGCATCTGTGACTGAACCCGAGCGATATCATCCGGGTGCACCAGGTGATACCAGTCCAGCATCACGTTTTCTTCGTCGGGGTCATACCCCAGCATGACCTTCCAGCGACGTGACAGATTGATACGCTTGGTTTCGCCGTCGAAATCCCAGATACCGTCATTTGCCGTCATTGCGACCAGCGCATTACGTTCCTGGAGTTCGTTCAGTAATTCCCGGTCCCCCACGCGCTCAAGGCCGCGCGAGCGACGACCCGAGTGCGCGGCGCGCGAGCGACGACGCGAGATGACGAGCAGCACGAGAATGGCGACCATGAGCAGCACACAGCCGCCAATCGACAGCAAAATGATGGCGAGCGCCGAGAGGCCGCTGCCGGTGGCGGCACCGTCGCCGGCCGACTGCTTGTTCGGATCGGCAGTCGGCGCCGGCGTCGGCTCGGACGGCGGCGGAATGTTGTCAATGTTGACGCAGCAGTACTCGTCGGCGCCGCACGCGCTCTGCTCCTGATGGAAGGGACACGTCTCGTCCTCGTTCGCGCGGCACACGCCCTCCACGTCCTGGACGACGCACGGCACCGGCTGCGTGGGCGCGGGCGGCGGCGGCGCGGGCGCGAGGCACTCTTGCAGCAGGTCGCCGCCAGCGTCAGCGCACGCGTCCGTGGCGGACGCGACGGAGCACGTGCCCTCGCCGTCGACGGCGCACCAGCGGCACGCGCTGCCGCGCGACAGGCACGCGTCGCACGTCGTCGCCGGCTCGCCGGCGGTGCACGCGACCTCGCTCGCGTCCGTCGGCGCAGGCGGCGACGGCGGCGGCTGGGTGACGAGGCGTGGGTGAGTGCAATCACGTGATTGACAAATGAAATATGATATCATCATCAGTAGAATCAAGGCGATGATGATGATGGTGGTGGGTGGGTGATGATGGATGACGGTGGATGATTATGACTGGATGATGATGATGATGATGATGATGATGACCTCGAGCGCCGAACGCCAAACGCACCGTGGGCGCAGCCGTGAGGCCTTCGCACTTGTTCGTCGCGAGGTTGTCGTCGTAGATGCGCGAGTAGAGCTTCTTGTC
>JAUHYO010000327.1 GCA_030426325.1 Gammaproteobacteria bacterium
CCGGCTTTCAGCGTGTGCGTCTGGTCCCAACTTCGCCTGACTCTGCGCGTTGCCGTTGTATCGGTCACTTCGGACCAAGCGTAGCCGATCCACCAGAACAGGTCCTGACTGGAGTCGCCCTCCGACAACATCACCTCTGCGCCTTCTGCCAGTGCTGACAGCGGGTCGATCCGGTACCGATCGAATTGCAATTCCGGCAGCAGGGTCAGTGCGTTGAAAGCATTTTCGAACCGCGGTCGGATGGCACGAAAACTTTTGCGGTAGTAGGACACGTCAATATTGGCGTCCGTGCCCAGACGGTGTTTGAAATTTGCGACGACATGCTCGGCACGCTGGGCGGGGAAGAAGCTGTCGATACCATCACTGATTTGCAGTTCGTTGCTTTCCTGGGCCTGGGAAAACTGGCCCCAGCCAACCCGCAACTCGGACCGCGAGTTGATGCGATACAGGACGCTCAAGCGTGGGCTGGTTTGCTCATCGTTTTTCGCCGTTGTGTAGCTCTGGGTATCCCAGCGAATACCGGCATCGACGATAAGGTTGTCACGAAGTTGCCAGCGCGCCTCGACGTAGGCATTGTACTGCGCACCCTCGGGCTGTGTATCAACATCACGCACTGTTAGCGGCGCGTTATTCAGGATCGAATCGAAGGGAGGCGAGACGGATTTCGTCGATGAGAATCGGTACTTCGCATCCTGGTGCTTGCCTTCAATGCCGAAACTCAGCATCCAGGTTTTTGACGGTACATAAGTCCAGTCCTGTCGTAGTCCGATCGAGTCAAAGTCGCGGTATTCATCGAGCGTACCGGTGACAACCTGCGGAAGATTCAGTACGCCAGTCCGGCGCCCCGTAATTGCACCCACTGAAAGCGCGGTTTCGCTTCTCAGTCTTCGTGTCCAGTCCGCCTTCCAGCTCAGCCAGGCCACCTGGTTTTCGTAGTTTGCGTTGGCCTGCTCGCCACGGCCGGTGTCGGCGAGTGTCAGTTTGTCTTTGGAATAAAGCATGTTGGCGCCGAACTGCAAGCGCGGTCCAAAATCCCATCCGACGTGCAACAAAAAGTCCTGATAATCAGGACTGCCGATATCCGGATTGACGGCGTCAGCGATAATATCCAGGTTGCCGCGGCGAGCGGCAAACAACCAGTCCCCGCCGCCCGGGGTGGTGCCTAGCGATAGAACCGACGTATTGAAGAAGCTGAACGCCAACTCGGTCTGTACCGGCTTTTCAGGCTGGCGAAGGCTCAAGTTCATCACACCGCTCATGCGATCGCCGTAGCGCGCCGGATAGGCACCCGTGTAGTAGTCGATGCCATCGATCGCATTGGAGTTTACGATGGTCGCGACTGCCTGGAAGTCCTTTAAGTGAAAGGGTTCATACAAGCGATGCCCGTCGAGCAGGAAGAGCACTTCATTCGACTCGCCGCCGCGCACATGGCTGCGAGACGATATTCCTCCGTTTGCGGTGCCTGGAAGTCGGGCTGTGATACGCGTGACTTCGTCGCCCGTCGTCGGTACACGCGTTGCCAGCTGCCGATCAAGATAGGTCGCGGTACCGGTTTGCACGTATTCGAGTCGGTGCAGACTGGAGGTTACGATGATTTCGGGTAACGGAACCTCGGCCTCGGGCCGCGTCGCAGCGGCGGCCTGTGTTCGCTGACTCTTCCGTCGCACCAGCCAGCTGCCGGACGGCCCCCGCTCGAACAGCAGGTCATGCACTTCGAGGACACTGCGTGCCGCGGCAATGGGGTCATCGGTTACCGGCTCACGCAAAATGAGAAGGTCTTCGGTCACGACGTCGGTGCTGAAAATGACCTGGTGGCCTTGCTGATTCAGGCTATCGAGAAACTCGGAAACGGGCCGGCCTTGCCACGCAGCGTCTGCTGCGAAGCAAATATTCAGGCAGCAGGCCAAAACCGGAACCCACGCAAATCGTGGCAGACAGCGCATCAACAAATTCTAGCGCTTATCGCTTTTCAATGAATACCTTGTCGGACTCGATTCGATACTGCACGGCGGTGGTGGACAGGATGGAGGCAAGCGCCTCGTCGGGTGTCAGGCCTTCAATGGAAACTGAATCCGGAAAAATCAGGCCCATCGCCTGCATGCGCGTCTCATCCGAATCAAACTGCAACTCCCGGCCGGTTTCTCTCGCTGCCCACTTGAGAAAGTCCAGCAGCGACCGGTTGCTGATATCAAACCTTGGCGCCAACTCGGTTACCCAGCTCCAGTAAGTGTCATGTGCATCCAGTCTTCCTGTTTCCGCGCCTTGCCCGGACCGGATGGTCAGGCGATCACCCATCCTCGCCGCATAGGTTTCCGATTCGTTGCGAATATCCACTCGACCCTCACGGACAGCAACATCCAGCACGCCGTCTGTTGCGGCAACCGAGAACTGTGTGCCGACGTCGGTAACGGTTCCAAGCGGTGTATCGATGACCAGGCCGCCTTGCCGATAAACGTACAAACCGGTATCAGCGTAAACACGACCTGAGAGCAACGTGAAGTGATCTGTTCCGTCGACCTGCAGCGCCGTATTTTCGTCGATACGCAAAGATTCACCGCGGCCAAGTAGCAAGCTCAACCCTTCCCCGGCCGCCGTTGCGACCGATTCGCCGACGCGTATTACGGACCCTTCAGAATATCGAGCATCAGGTTGTCCCGCGTTGACGACGCGCGACACGGTTGCGGCAACCGGTGGCGGAAGCGCTTCAGGCCGCGTGGTCAGGAAAACCGCAATGACCGCAGTCATTGCAACGCCAGCCGGCACCAGCCAACGCAGCAAATTCTTTCGCCGCGCACTTCGGCGCCAGGACTTGTGCACCTCGTCGTAAGCTTGGTCACCCGTGGCTTGCGCCGAGCTATCGCGCCACTCCTGCTGCACGCGGTTGTAGACCCGCGACTCGATACTCAAGGGGATATCTGGCCGCTCGCCCGCTAGCCTGAGCAACTTCCCGAGAGACGCGTCGTCGTCAGGGTGTACTGATTTGTCTGAGTCGTCTGTCATATCAGTCCACGATAAAGTTGGGTTCGACATCCCAAAGCGCTTTGAAACTGTCCTTGAATGCAATTCGGGCCCGAGTGAGAATCGATTCGGCTGCCTTCTCCCCTATTCGCATACGGCCCGCTATTTCCCTGACGCTGCACCCATGAACATACTTGAGTTCCAGCGCCTCGGCGTAATTTCCCGGCAAATGCTCCAGCGTCACACGAACAAAGCGTGCGATTTCGTCGCGCCGCCGGTCGGTTTCCGGCCGTCCATCATCGCCCAGCGCCAGCTCGAGCGCGGCCTGAACGCCGGGATGATCTTCGATCGGGATATCCATCCGCATTTCGAGCTTGCGTTCCCGGTAGACCGCGGCTGTTTCATTCCTGCAAATCGTGCAAAGCCAGGTGAAAAGCAGGGCCTCGCCGCGGTAACTGCTCATTTTTCGAACCACGATACACATGGTTCTTTGCACAATTTCTTCCGCCAGTTCCGGATCGTTGTTAACCCGCGTTAGCGTGAACCGGAACAGCCGGGGGAAATACTCCTTGAAGAAGGCATCAAATGCCCCCTGGTCACCGGCCGCCACT
>JAUHYO010000328.1 GCA_030426325.1 Gammaproteobacteria bacterium
TCTCAAGGTGCTGATAGAACAGATGCGCGAACAAATCCAGAACATCGAGTGAGCATGACCAGCAGCAGACTCAAGCACTCCGGCGTAGCGGCCAACGAGGCGCCCGCGGCACGGCTGTTTGTCATAGCCGCGCCGTCAGGCGCAGGCAAGACTACGCTGGTCAGGAAACTAGTCGCGCGAAACCCAGACATCCGCTTCTCGGTGTCCTACACCACACGCCAGAAGCGACGAAACGAGGAAGATGGCAGGGATTATTTCTTCGTGAACCTTACAGATTTCCACGACCTGCAAGAAAAGGGCGAGCTGCTGGAATCGGCACTGGTCTTCGACAATTACTACGGCACCAGCCGCCAGCAGGTCGAGAAACACCTGGCAAATGACCACCACGTGTTACTGGAGATCGACTGGCAGGGCGCGCAGCAGGTCCGGGAGTCCATGCCGGAGTGCATTACGATTTTTATCCTGCCGCCGTCGCGTGCAGAACTGGAGCGCCGCCTGCGGGACCGCCAGACGGACAGCGACGCGGTCATCGAGCGCCGCCTGCGCGACGCCCTCAGTGATATGTCGCACTGGAACGAATTCGACTACTGCATCGTCAACGATGACCTCGACCGTGCCGTTGACGAACTCGAAGCCGTGCTGCGCGGGGATTGCGAGCACTGCCGCAGTGCTCGCATGCGTCCGCTGATCGAAAAGATTCTGGCGTAATTCCGCAACAATCCTGTAAACTGGCCGGTCTTTGCGAAAAACCCGGCACGAGCCGGCAACGGAGAATGACCCCCATGGCCCGAATTACGGTCGAGGACTGCCTGCACAACATCGACAACATCTTTGAAATGGTGCTGGTCGCCGCCAAGCGCGCGCGCCGCATTGCTCATGGCTCAGATGCCCTGGTCGAACTTGAAAATGACAAGCCGACGGTACTCGCATTGCGGGAAATTGCCGGCGGCCATATCACGCCGTCTATTCTTGAGGAAATCGAACAGCCGCCTGTCGACGACTTCATGCAACCCGAAAGCAATGACGACATCATGCCCATGCGAGGCATTTCAATCGGAGACTGACTGCAAAACGGGTGCCGCGGCCAGCCCCAACTGCAGGTAACATGAAGCATGGACTACGCCGCATCCATTCTTGCCAAATTGCCGGGCCGCGCTGCCCGCCGTGACCACGGTCTGCGGCAGCTGCTGGTCAAACTGCGCACCTACCTCACCCCTGATCAGATAAAGCTGGTCGTCAAAGCGTACCGCTTTGGCGCTGCCGCCCACGAGGGCCAGCGGCGGCGCAGTGGTGAAGACTATATTTCGCACCCCGTTGCGGTCGCCAGCATCCTCGCCGACATGCACATGGACGCGCAGGCCATAGCGGCCGCGATCCTGCATGACGTGGTCGAGGACACCGAGACCGGCATCGCCGACCTCGAGAAGGAATTCGACAGCGAGATCGCGACCCTGGTCGACGGCGTCAGCAAGCTCGACCAGATGCCGTTCAACAGCCGCGCCGAAGCGCAGGCCGAAAGCTTCCGCAAGATGATGCTGGCGATGATCGAGGACATCCGTGTGATCCTCGTGAAGCTCGCGGACCGCCTGCACAACATGCGTACGCTGGACTCCATGCCGCGCGACAAGCAGGCACGCATCGCCCGCGAAACGCTTGAGATTTACGCGCCGATTGCAAACCGCCTGGGCATAAACCGCATGAAGGTCGATCTCGAAGACCTCGGCATGCGCTACCTGTACCCCTACCGTTACCGTGTTCTTGAGAAAGCGCTGCGCAGAGCGAAAGGCAATCAGCGCCAGATGCTGCGCAAAATGGCAGATCGCATACGCAAATCGCTCCAGGAACAGCAGATCGACGGCGAAGTGATCGGCCGCGAGAAGCACCTCTACAGCATCTACAAGAAGATGGCGGAGAAGAAGCGCCTGCTGAACGACATCGTCGACGTGTACGGTTTTCGTATCGTGGTGCACGACGTCAACACCTGCTATCGCGTACTTGGCATCGTGCACGGGCTGTACAAGCCCATGCCCGGTCGCTTCAAGGATTACATCGCGATTCCGCGCATTAACGGCTACCAATCACTGCACACAACCCTGTTTGGTCCGAAAGGAATGCCGCTGGAAGTGCAGATTCGCACCGTGCAGATGAACCGCGTGGCAGAGTCCGGCGTTGCCGCACACTGGCAATACAAGGCCGAAGACAAATCCAGCGCTACGCCACAGCGACGGGCGCGCGAATGGTTATCTCGGCTGGTGGAAATCCAGGAGCAGGGCAGCTCGGAAGAGTTCCTGGAGAACGTGAAAGTTGACCTGTTCCCGGACAAGATCTACGTGTTCACGCCCAAAGGCGACATCATGCCGATGCCGAAAGGCGCGACCACCGTCGATTTCGCCTACGCCGTCCATACCGACATCGGCAATCGCTGTGTAGCGGCCAAGATTGATCGCAATCTGGTGCCCTTGCGCACCCAGTTGCAGAACAGCCAGACCGTCGAGATCGTCACGGCGCGCGGCGCCAAGCCAAACCCCAACTGGGTCACTTTTGTCACCACGGCAAAGGCGCGCTCGGCCATTCGCTTGTACATGAAGCAGATGCGCTCAAGCGAATCCACCGACCTCGGCAAGCGTTTGCTGGATCGTTCGCTCAAGGACCTGGGCTCATCACTGCGCAAGATCGGCAAGGTCCGGATGCGCGAAGCACTTAATGAACTCGGCCTCGACAGCCCGGAAGGCCTGTACGAACAACTCGGGCTGGGAGAACGACTCGCACCATTAACGGCGCGTATATTGCTCGGCATCGGTGATGACGGCGAAAAAACGGATGCCAAAGCCAGTCTTACGATATCCGGTACCGAAGGCCTCGTCGTCACCTACGCCAAGTGTTGCTACCCGATTCCGGGTGACGAGGTTATGGGCTATTTGAGCACCGGCCGCGGCATCGTGATTCACCGCAATAATTGCGGCAACCTGTCGAACTTTCGCAAGCAACCCGACAAGTGGATCTCGGTTGACTGGGAAAAGGAATTGCAACGCGATTTCACCACCCAGATCCGGATCGAAACGATCAACCGCACCGGCGTACTCGCTGAAGTGGCCGCCACGATTGCCGATGCCGGTTCCAATATCGAACAGGTATCGGTCGGAGATCGGCACGAAGACTGTTCCGAGCTGACGTTCCTGATTACGATCAGGGATCGTACGCATCTTGCGAACATCATGCGGCGTGTACGTACAATGCCGAACGTGGCTCGCGTCACCCGCGACTGCGCCTAGAACCAGTCAACCCATAAAAAAACCTCAGGAGACAGTCTTGTCCAGGAAAGTCATACACAGTGATAACGCGCCTGCCGCCATCGGCACCTACTCGCAGGCAGTAGAAGTAAACGGACTCGTATTCATGTCCGGGCAGTTACCGCTTGATCCGGTCAGCATGGAAATCGTTGAGGGTGATTTTGCCGCACGCGCACACCAGGTATTCAAGAACATGGCGGCTATTTGCGAAGCCGCGGGCGGCTCAACCGATGACATCGTAAAAGTGAATATTTTCCTTACCGAT
>JAUHYO010000329.1 GCA_030426325.1 Gammaproteobacteria bacterium
AGCGGGAAGAAAATAGACAAAATTCTGCATCGTATCCAGATTCGGAAAGACATCCCTGTGCAAGAACAGCGATATAATGAAAAGAGGTGCAATCGACCAATACAGCCGCGGATGCCGAATCACCCACATGAACAGCGGTGCGAACAGGTAGTACAAGGCGATCATAGGAATGAACCAAAGCGGATAGTTGAGATGTGCCCCGCCCTTGACGTAAAACCACAAAATTCTAAATGCATCTGAGGTATCGGCGAGCTGCGGAAACCTGAGAACCGGGTCCTTGTAGAGCGCAGAATACACAACCGCAGGTATTGAGATAAGCAGGTAAGGCAAAATAACATTTCGCACTTTCGTAGTTAGATACTTCTTGTACGAAAAGCGATCTGACAACGCATGAAACAAATACCCTGCGATGAAAACAAACAGGGTCGTGCCGTTGGCTAGAAAATCAGTGAGGATTGCCGACGAAAGCGAGTTCGAGGGCCAATCCATAGTCAGACGCGTGTGTCCCGCGACGATGAACAGGATTGCGATCGCCCGAAATATGTGGATATCCCTATAAAACATGATCTGCTTCGCCAAACCGGAAAACCCTCCGGCACTTGAAATCGCTCCAGACGGAGGCTCCAGTCAATTGTGCTTGGGGTCAGTACTAGTCTGCAGCGACACGCTTCTCAATTAACGTGATTGCATGCCGAATTCGATCAACACTTCGACGACGACCAATTAACTCCAGGGTAATATCGATAGGCGGCGAAACGGATTCGCCAGTGACTGCCACGCGCAAAGGCTGCCCCAGCTTGCCCATTTTCATACCGTGCGCCGCAGCGCAGGACTCAATCGCCTCGGCAATCCCGTCTCGTGACCAACTCTCGAGCACTTGCAGGCGTTCTCGCAGGTCGTTCATTGGCGCCAGGACGACCGGACGCAGATTCTTTTTGGCAGCGACCTGGTCAATTTCGTCAAAGTCCTGATAGCAATATCGACACTTCTGAGCGAGCTCGGTCAGGGTCGTCGCCCGCTTACCGTAGGCCTCAGCCACGAGTGCAGGTGCTGGACCTGCGCTGAGGTCATAGCCCTCGGCGACCAGATAAGGTTCCAACACCGAGGCCAACTCTGCAACCGGCATTGCAATCAGGTGCTGTTGGTTAAGCCACCGGAGCTTCTCCGGATCGAACGCCGATGGCGAACTGTTTACATCGCTGACGTCGAAGAGGCCGATCATCTCGTCGACCGAGAAAATCTCCTGGTCTTTATGTGACCAGCCCAGGCGAGCGAGATAGTTGAGCATCGCCGCGGGAAGATACCCCTGTTGCCGGAAATCTCTTATATCAACAGCACCGTGCCGCTTCGACAATTTCGCACCATCGACGCCTAAAATCATCGGAAGATGAGCATACTTGGGCAACGGCACATCAAGCGCCTCCAGCATGTTCATTTGACGTGGTGTATTGTTCAGGTGATCGTCGCCGCGAATTACATGCGTGATTTGCATGTCGAAATCATCTATTGCAACTGTAAAATTGTAAGTTGGATCACCACTTGAGCGCCTGATGATCAGGTCGTCCAATTCGGCATTTTGAAATACCACTCGCCCCCTAACGAGGTCTTCGACAACGACCTCCCCATCGCGCGGGTTTCGAAATCTTACAACGTGGGGCTCCGCGCTATCGCCAAGGTCCAATTCACGACACTTGCCGTTGTAGCGTGTTTTTTCGCCATTGCGCTGTTGCTGCTCCCGAACAGCATCCAATTCTTCGCGAGAACAAAAGCACCGATAGGCCTTCCCTTTGGTTAACCATTCTTCAATGACTTCGTTGTATCGATCATAGCGATCAGTTTGGAAATATGGCCCTTCGTCGTAGTCCAGCCCCAACCATGCAAGACCCTCCAAAATGGCCGTGACATTCTCCTTGGTAGAGCGCTCCCTGTCCGTATCCTCAATGCGAAGTACAAATTTCGCCCCAAAATGGCGTGCATGCAGCCATGCGAACAGAGCGGTGCGAATACTGCCGAGATGCAGTACTCCGGTAGGACTTGGCGCGAATCGGGTTTTCACGGCAGTGAAATCTTGATGGACAAAAGGAGGCGCGATTCTAGCAGCAAGTGACAGGGGATCGAAACAATTTCGTTTTCGACTCCGCCTAAGGTGTGCCATTAGAAAATGAGCACGAGTACCTGTAATTTGTTCAATTTGTGGTTAAAATTCCGTCGCATTGCTCAAGACGGAGCCCTAAAGTCGGTACAACTCCAAATCGTTAATACCTGGCCACGGACACATTTCGTATGATCACACTCGTTCAACAATACTTCTCGAATTCGGCGAAACGATTCCCGGACAAAGCCGGCCTGAATTGCGCCGAAGAATCGTCAACATTTCGTGATTCTGATCTGCTGACAAATGCTCTCGCGAATCACCTATGCTCTATCGGTATCAAACGCGGATCATTCATCCCGTTTTTCATGAGCAAGGGTATTAACTCGATCCACTCAATTTTGTCGATTCTCAAGTCGGACTGTGCGTATGTTCCAATCGATGTCGCATCGCCATCCGGTCGAATAAATTCGATTTTGGAAGTTAGTAGGGCAAAACTGGTAATCGTTGACAGCGCGAGCAAGGAACTTTTCCTTTCACATCTGCCGGATGGCAGTTCCATAGACATTATTGTAATCGACGAATTTGTCGGCGAAGACACATCCGTACGCGACTACAAGAATTTGTCCATCGACATCGCCTACGTACTTTTTACGTCAGGTTCAACAGGCGTCCCCAAAGGCGTAATGATCCCTCACAAGGCGATCATTGATTACATCGAGTGGTGTGTTGAAGAGTATCAACTGTCGTCATCAGACGTAATTGCGAATCATGCGCCACTCTATTTTGACAATTCTACATTTGATCTCTACACGGCGTTTTGCACAGGTGCCGAGCTTCATCTTGTCCACGACGCCGTAAATTCAGTGCTCCCAAGCCTGATCAAGTGGATGCGAAATAGACGAATTACCACATTCTTTTGCGTTCCATCGGTTATGTCCATGTTATTGCGGTCGCGACGCCTCAAAGCCGATAGTTTCCCCGATCTGAGGCACATGATCGCCGCGGGCGAAGTCCTGCCCCCGGACGTAGTCAGGGGATGGATGGAACTTTATCCACAGGTTCAGTTTACGAACATGTACGGCCCGACCGAGATTACAGTGGACTGCAGCTTTCATGTGATCAGGGAAGTTCCGGCCAAAGGCCAGCAGGCAATCCCGATCGGAAAGGCACGCCCCAATATGGAGCTGTTCGTACGAGCTGACGACGGGCACCTGAGCCAGGCGCAGGGTTCCCGCGGCGAACTACTGGTTCGCGGAACTTCGGTCGCTTACGGCTATCTCGGCGATACCGAGAAAACGAAAAAGGCGTTTATTCAGAATCCGGACAACAACATATTCCCTGACTGGCTTTACTGTACAGGCGATCTTGTTGAAATTGACGAGAACGGCGACTTTCTATTTTTGGGCCGCGCTGACGAACAAATCAAATACCTCGGCTACCGCATTGAGCTTGGTGAGAT
>JAUHYO010000018.1 GCA_030426325.1 Gammaproteobacteria bacterium
CCCCGGACCGGGAGCAAAACCGCATGGCTCGACAGCGGGTTCTGGCCATCGACGTGGCGCTCAATCTCATCCGCATTCAGCAGCGGCAGGCGCACGCCCATATCGAGTTGCAATTCCGATATCGCGGCGACTTTTGGATTGAAGTTGGTGGTCACCTTGCCGCCGGCAACGATCAGAAAATTCTCGCGGTCGCGATACTGCAGAATTTTCTGGCGATCACCCGTGACAATTTTTTCCTTCAGGACCCAGGCAGCGTAGTTGTAGGACTGCACGAAGCACCACTGACCGTCCTGGCTTTCGTGCAGGACAGCGACGACATCAGCCGGGAACAGGCCGTTTTCCTGGAAACGGTCGAGATCAAAGGTTTCATGGGATTTGAATACGACGTCTTTGGTCGGCCAGGTTCGCATGTCGGCACGCCGCAGTATCATGCCGAAACGGACAGCGTTCGAATCCGCCACTGCATCGAGATTCAGGTTTTGCCGGTAGCGGTCGTAGTCTGCTTCACCTACCGTGCCGCCATCGCGAAAGTACAGGGCGTCGGGGTAGGGTTTGCTGACGGACTGGATCCGTTTTGAAAGCTCGGTTCCGGCCAGTGAGTCGGGGTAGCCAGCGAGATCGACCATATTGGGATCGTTTCTGAAACCGTCACGGACGATCCTGGCGATATCCGCCTCGTCGGCCAGCAATTCGTCAACCTGCGAGGTCTTGTCTATCCAGAAATCGACGGAAAGGTGCATGTCGTCAGCTCGAACGCCTAAGGCGCGCTGTCTGCAAGGATCAGGATGCGGCCGCCTTGTCGAACTTCAGCATCGACAGCTCACTGATCGCATCGATGCCCAGTCCGGGTGCGTCCGAAATCGAAATTTCGGCACCGTCGAAGGCAACGCCGCCGACAACCGGGTTCACGGTTGCGAGCGATGGCGCATCGAGGTCGACACGAGTAATGCTGTTCGCCTTGGCAACGGCAACGTGTGCGGCAGCTGATACGCCGATGGCCGTTTCCAGCATGCAGCCCATCATGCATTCAACGTCATACAGCGCAGCAATATCGGCGATCTTGATGGCATTGGAAATGCCGCCGGTCTTCATTAGTTTGATATTGATGATGTCGGCGCCACGCATCTGAATCAGGTCGATGACTTCGCGCGGACCAAAACTGCTTTCGTCCGCCATCACTGAGGTGGTCACTCGCTCGGTCACATACTTCATGCCAGCGACGTCGTTGCCACGAACCGGCTGTTCAATGAATTCGATCTCGACACCGCTGTTCTCCAGTTCGCGAAGTGCGGTGACCGTTTGTTTCGGTGTCCAGCCCTGGTTTGCATCGAGACGAATCAGTGCGCGGTCGCTAACGGCAGCATAAATTGCCTTGACGCGTTCGATGTCGACGCGCATGTCCTTGCCGACCTTTATTTTCAGTGCCTCAAATCCCCGGTCGGCTGCGTCGACAGCGTCTTGCACCATCTTGTCGATGTAATCGATGCTGATCGTGAGGTCGGTCGAGAGTACGGGCTCCCCGCCGCCGAGAATCTTGTAAAGCGGTGCACCCAGTGATTGTGCAAACAAATCGTAAACGGCGACTTCAACAGCTGCCTTGGCGCTGAAATTCTTGTACAGCGAGCCCTGGATCAGGTCGACGACGTGATTGAGGTTCTGAATGTCCTCGTTCTTGATGGCCGGCAGGATGATGGTGCGAATGGCTTCGATGATTGAGCCGTGCGTTTCGCCAGTGATTACGGCTGTAGCCGGTGCACTGCCGAAGCCTTTGTGGCCGGTATCGGTTTCCAGCACGATGACGACATCTTCCATATGGTCGACTGTGCGAATCGCGGTTTTGAATGGCATCTTGAGGGGAATCCTCAATTTGCCAAGTTCGAAGCCTGTTATTTTCATTGTGTCATCTCGGGTTCGGCGACCGGTGGGCGCGTGTTCTCGTGCGCCTGTTCGATCTCGGTCGGTGCTCTCAATTCAAGCGGCTCGTCTATCGTTAGCAATGCGTCCAGTTGTTCAGGGTAGTACTTGTCCAGCAACGCAAACAACGTCGCAGTCGTCTCTCGCGTAAGCTCGCGTGTCACTTCCCAGGGACGAAAGTGCAACTGAAAGGCGCGCAGGACATTGCGCGTTTGTTCGTCATATTCGCCCGTCGTCTCGATCTTGTAGCCGTAAGCCGCAAGGGCCTCTTGGACGTTTATCAAGGGTAATGGTTCCGCGCGAAACTTTTCCCAATAACGAATTACGGTCTCATCGTCGTACCAGGCGCCGTAACCGAGCGAGGCGAGTCGTTGCCACGGGAAACGGGGGCCCGGATCGATTTTCCGGCCCGGTGCGATATCGGAATGACCGATGATGTGCGTCGGCTTGACGTCGGGATGTCGCTTCAGAATGTCGTCGAGCAACTCGGTCAGCAACGCGATCTGGCCATCGTCAAAGTCCGGATAAAAACACAATCGTTCAGGTCCGCCCGTGTACTCATCGACACCCTGCTCGCTTGCGTGGCACCAGGTCTGATTGACGAGTTCGATGCCAATAGACTGGTCGTTAAGGCCGCTTTTGCCCGCCCAATAGCTCGTACCGGCATGCCATGCGCGGCGCGATTCGTCGACGAGCTTGTAAATCTTTAGCGCTGATTTGCCGTAAGTCTGATCACCCGGCTCCGGAATCAGGTAATGCGAGCTCACCGGATATCTTGACGGCTTGGTCAGGATATTGAGCGAATCCCCGAAATTTGCCGTCGTATGGTGAATGACAATGATGCTGACACGACTGTTCTGATTGGCCGACTCAGTCGTTTGCAAGCCGGTGCACGCAAGCATATTGCAAGCCAGCATAATCGTGATAAAAAGACAGGTAGTACGGCGTCGCATCGTGTGAATTTCGATATTAGGTGGGAAGGGGACAGACGGAATAAATAATTCTTTACTTTTCCGCACTCGATGATATTTTATGCCGTACAAGGCTGACATAGTCAAGAAAACGCAACATATTCAGGGGAGCATCATAATGACCTTGTTCAATATGGGGAAAGTGCCTGTATTTTCTTCGCGCGCACTTAGAAATCTTTTCAAGATCTTTAGCGTCACGCTGGCCTTTGCGTTTTTCGCAACGCCTGCCAGTGCACAGCAGACCGGTGAAATTGCCGGCCAGATAGTGGACGCGAGTGGTGCCGGTGTGTCCGGCGTGGGCATTGAGGCCACCAGTAACGTGTTGCCACAGCCGCGATCGATTACGAGTGCCGAAAACGGCCGATATCGTCTGCGCCTGTTGCCACCGGGCGAATACTCACTCAAGTTTTCGTTTCCCGATGGCAGCGTGCAGGAACGCTCTGTTTACGTACAACTACAGCAGACTGCTGAACTTGACATGGTTTCCGGTGCACAGATCGAAGAGATCGTCGTCAAGGGTACCCAGGTCCTGACCGAAACCGGCCAGGGGTCGCTGAAGAACCTGATCAGCGCCGAGACAATCGATGCGGTGCCGGTGGGCCAGGAATATCGTGACCTGATGAAGCTCATCCCGGGCGTGCAGTACACAGAACTTACCGTGCGCGGTCCCAGCGCCGGTGGCTCGGGCCAGGACAACACCTACCAGTTTGACGGCGTCGACGTATCCCTGCCGCTTTTCGGTGTGCTGTCCAGCGAGCCATCCTCCCACGACATCGCGCAGGTTTCGATCGTCAAGGGCGGTGCGAAGGCGATCGGATTCAATCGATCCGGCGGCTTCCTGATCAACACAGTCTCCAAGCGCGGCACGGACGAATTCCGCGCCGAAGTTAGGCACCAGATCCAGACCGCTTCCCTGACCAGCGATCAGGACACAGGTAGCTCACTGGAGTTTGACGAGGATCGAAGCTGGACGACGCTCAGCCTGGGTGGTCCGATTGTTCGCGATCGCCTGTATTTCTACACGTCCTACTACCGTCCGGAACGTACGCGTGACAACTCATCGAATGCTTATGGCAACGTTGGCGATTACGACAGCGAACGCGATGAGTTTTTCGGCAAGTTGACGTTTGCGCCGACCGACAACATCCTGCTTGACGCCAGTTTCCGAACGTCAGACCGCGAAGAAGTCAATGACAGCATTGGCGAGTTCGAAAGTCCGTCGTTGTCACTGGGTTCGAAAACAGAGCAGGACATACTGATTCTCGAAGGCTCGTGGATTCTTTCCGATGCGAGCTCATTGAGTTTCAAGTACACGGATTTCGAAAACTCGGGTTCGTCACGTCCCGACAACCTGTTTGCGTTCAATCCGCAGCAGGGCGGGTCGCTCAATATCGGCGCGCTTGATACACAGGGTTACGTCGATATCCCGATTTACCGGGACCCGAACGACCCGGTTAACGGTGCCGCGAATGCGAACTTCAACGCTTTCATCGCACCGTACGTTAACCAATACAGTTACAACCCGACTGCCGGGTTCCCAGGCGGCGGCGGTGCTGCCGGAGGCGGCAGCACAATCGATGTTGTGGAATATTTCCGCGAGAGTTTCGAGATCGCATTCGATCACACGCTCTACGTTGGCAATACCACACATGACCTGCATGTTGGCTATCAGTACATGGACGTCGCCGAAGATCTTGCCCGCAGTTCAAACGGCTGGGGCTTTATTGAAATTCTGGGCGGCCAGACCCTGGCCTCCGATGGCGTAACGCCGGTTTACTTCCAGGCAAGCGTGCAGCAGCAGTCATTGCTCGACCCGGGTGGCAGTCCGCTGATTCCGTCGATCTATTCGAGTTCTGAACTGCAAAGCATCGAGTTCAACGACACGATTACGGTGGGAGACTGGACCTACAATGTCGGCGTCATGCTCAGCAACGACGTGCTCTATGGACAGGGTCTTGCGGTCGCCCCTGCAGGGGTAAGCCCGATTACTGGATTCGTTCAGTCTCCGGGTACGCCGTACAAGATGTACGAGGTGGATTTCAAGGACATGATCCAGCCGCGACTGGGCGTGAACTGGGACTACTCGGATCGAGGTTCGGTCTACGCGAACTTTGCCCGTTACAACCCATCAGCCTCGTCGCTTGCGCGTGCAGCGTCCTGGGATCGCAATTTGCGTAACACGGTCGAAGTGGCCTTCGATCAGAATGGCAACTTCATCGAAAGCGAGCCGCTCGCCGCGTCCTCGGGCAAGTGGTTTGCCGAGGGCCTGGATCCACGGTTTACAAACGAGTTCCTCGTCGGTACCACCTGGGACTTCTCGGATGAGTTGAGCCTTCGCGGCAGCATTCGGCACCGCAAGTCCGAGAACTTCTGGGAAGATACCAATAACAATGCCCGTATTGCCTTTCCGGATCCGGTATTCGGGCTGCCGGACGGCGTTCCGGCTGAGTTGTACATTCCAAATCTCGGAAGCTCTTCAGACCCCAACTCCATCCGTGGCGAGATCGGTGGTTCATCCTACGTGATCGCAGAGCTTGACGGCGCTTATACGAAGTACTGGGAAGCCAGTTTCGAAGCGGAATACGTGTCGGACGACGTGTTCGTGAATGCCTCATATACCTGGAGCCACTACTACGGCAACTTCGACCAGGATGGCACGACGACTGACAATGACCAGGCGATCTTCATCGGGTCATCAAACCTCGCCGATGGTGCAGGCCGCCAGCTCTGGAATCTGAAGGAAGGCAATCTCAGTGCCGATCGACGGCACGTGCTGAAGGTCTACGGTCACTACCAGATGCCATGGGACGGCCGTGCCGGGGCGTACCTCGTGTATCAATCCGGTGAGCATTGGGAAGCCTGGGATCGATTCAGGTACTCCAGCCAGACCGGCAGCTCAAGCGATACCATCCGGAACGCGGAACAGGCCGGTTCAAGAACGTCGCCGTCACACTGGCAGCTGGATCTGAACTACACGCACAACTTCGCGTTCGGCGATGCGCACAATGTGCAGCTGCGTGCCGATATCTTTAACGTGTTCGATAACCAGACCGGATACAACTACCATCGTGATATGAATGACGGTAATTTCGCAACACCCGACAGCTATTACCGGCCACGACGTATCCAGCTGGCAGTGAAATATCAGTTCAACTAGGAACTAGTCCACCAGTTCTGTGCTGACTGAAACTGCGTCATGCACCTGTTTGACCCCCTTCCCCCGGGCGAGCAGGTGCATGACGTTTTTTATTCTCGCGGTCTCGCTGTTTTGTCTTCCCGCCTGCGACGGACGTAGCCAGCCGACCGAGCTCGATATGCCGCCGATTGGCGATGCCGACTATTACTGGATCGCGGCGCGCATTTTCGAAAACGAAACCAATGGCAAAACTCAATACCTGACGTTCTGGGGCGCCGGCGAAGACTTCCCGTCGATGGGCATTGGCCATTTCATCTGGTTCCCGGAGGGTGTTGATGCGCCGTTCGACGAAACGTTTCCGGCGATGCTGGACTATGTCAGTGAGCGCAGTGCTGACTGCGTAGCCTTGCCGGAGTGGTTGCGGCAACGTCCCGTTCCCGACGCGCCGTGGACCGATAAGGCCAGTTTTGATCAGCAGCAGGACTCTGAGCAGCTTGCCTCCCTGCGGCGATGGCTTTCGCGGACGGCGCCGCAGCAGGCGCAGTTCATCGTTGCGAGTTTTGCCCGCCGATGGAATGAGCTCGAACTCGAATCCGGTCGCAAAAACGAACTGACAGCGATCCTGCAGGAATTGCTCAGCACACCGGAAGGCTTGTTTGCCGTTATCGACTACTACAACTTCAAGGGCCTGGGCAGCAATCCCGGGGAACGCTACGCCGGTGAGGGCTGGGGGCTTGTCCAGGTGTTGGGCGATATCGCGTCATCCGCGAATCACGACACACCGCTGATCGAGCAATTCAGCCAGATGGCCGGGCGCCGGCTGCAACAGCGGGTTGCCAACGCGCCGCCGGAGCGAAACGAAGCGCGCTGGCTTGAGGGCTGGCAAAGACGAACCACCTCTTACACGGAGTCGGCGCCATCGCGATCCGGACCGGCGGCAAATCAGTACCGGGTATCCCCTTACCTGCAAAAGGTCTCGACGGATTCGGCAACCGTCGTCTGGTTCAGCGAGCATTCGACTGCCGGTTCGCTGCGCGTTGAAGGCCGGTCGGACTTCGATCGGAGCAGTGAGCCGGAACTCGCCTGTGAACTGGCGTACCACCTGGCTGAGTTTCGCAATCTTGAGGCGGCGCGTTCACTGCCTTATCGACATGTAATCGAGCTCAAGGGACTCGACGCTGGCCGTCGCTATCGAATCGAAGTAACCCAGGATGGCGAACTTGCGACACTGCAATTGCAAACACCGGATTCGTCGCGCGCACGATTCGTCGTGTATGGCGACAGTGAAACCGAGCCCGAGTCGACGGGCGCACATGTTGAATGGCCGTCAAATGAGAACGACAGCCGCGGCTATTTGATCGACCAGACAACCGGCTACGCGGAAAACCTCGCAGCGATTGCCCTCAGCAAACCCGATTTCGTGGCCATCGCCGGTGACCTGGTCGAGTCCGGCGGTGAGCAGCGCGACTGGGACGAGTTCTGGCGCCATAACGCAAGGTTCGCAGCGTCCGTGCCAATCGTGCCCGCACCGGGTAATCACGATTATTTCGGCGGTCCGGGGGAGCACGGTGGTTATGGCGGCGAAGCATCGAGGCGCGCCGTGTCAAAATACCAGTCCTACTTCGGCCGGCCACTGTATTACGTCCTGGACCACGGGCCGATCGCACTGATCGTGCTGGATACCAACGATGGCAAGCCCGACCGTTCGGTGATGGACACCAACTGGTACCTCAACGATACAGCGCCGGCGTGGCAGGAAGGATCCGAGCAATGGTTGTGGCTGCAACAGGCTTTGGCCGATGCGCAAAGAGACAAGGCGTTCACATTCGTCATGTTTCATCCCGCACCGTATTCATCCGGCATCCATGGCAGGCCCCCGGGTGTCGGTGACGGTGAGAATTTTTCATCGGGCTGGCCGCAGCGCGCACTGACACCGATGTTCCTGCACTATGGTGTCGATGCGGTGTTCACAGGCCATGACGAGATGTACGAGCATTCAGTCCTGCAAGGCGAAGAACTCATGACAGACGGCAGCAAAAGCAAACACAGTCTGCACTTTTTCACCGTTGGTATCGGTGGCGATGGCCTTCGCGGCATCGATCCGATCGCCAACAATCCTTATAGCCTGTTTACCGCTGACCAGAATGCACCGGAAATCTACAGTGAGGCCGGGATCCTGCAGGATGGCGGCCGGCACTACGGTCACGTGCTCGTTGATGTGAGTCGGGAGGCTGGCGAAGCGTGGCAGGCACGTATCGAGCCCGTCTACATTTTTCCGGTCATGAATACCGACGGTGATGTGCAGGCTTTTGAGTCGCGCCGCTATGACGACGTGCTTGTACTGAAGAACGATCGTGTCCATTAGTATTGGCGGCGTCGATGCGGCGATTGTTCTCGGCTATATGCTTGCCGTACTGGCGCTCGGCGTCTGGTTGGGCCGCGGCCGGCAATCTGCAACGCGGTATTTTCTCGGCGACCGTTCATTGCCCTGGGGCGCTTTGCTGCTGTCGATTGTCGCAACCGAGACCAGCACGGTTACATTCCTGAGTCTTCCCGGTCTGGCGGCGGCGGCCGGCGGCGACCTCACCTTCCTGCAGATTACGATTGGCTACATCGTCGGCCGAACCGGCGTTATTTTTGTCCTGCTGCCGCTGTATTTTCGCGGCAAGCCCTTTACGGCCTACGAGGTGCTTGAAACCCGTTTCGGTTTGACAAGCCGACGGCTCGTATCGAGCCTGTTCCTGCTGACGCGAAACGCCAGTGACGCATTGCGACTGTTCCTGACCGCACTCGTGCTGCAAATCGTCCTTGGCCTCGACCTGTCACTCAGCGTTATTTTTATCGGTGTGGTGACGATTCTCTATACATTCATCGGTGGCGCGAAGTCCGTGATCTGGAATGACTGCATCCAGTTTGTCATCTACATGATCGGAGCCGCGGCAGCGGCCTACATCATCGTCGGCAATGCGCCGGGTGGCATGGAGCAGATCCTTCAATTCGCACACGACGGAAACAAGCTGCAGCTCTTTGATTTTGACCTGAGCCTTACGTCGCCGGGCATGACATTCTGGGCAGGATTGGCCGGCGGTGCATTTCTTACCGCCGCGACGCACGGCACGGACCAGATGATGGTGCAACGCTACCTGTCGGCGCGGAACGAGCGTGACGCATCGCTGGCGCTCGGCATCAGTGGCTTCATCGTGATGCTGCAGTTCGCGGTATTCCTGCTGATCGGCGTTGGCCTGGCTGCGCTGTTTGGAATCACTGCGGCGGGTTCGGCCGTCGATTTCAAAAACGATCAGCTTTTCGCCTATTTCATCGTCAACTACATGCCGGTCGGACTTCTGGGTCTTACGCTCGCGGCGGTTTTCGCGGCGGCGATGTCGACCTTATCCAGTTCGCTGAATTCCTCGGCAGCGGCCTTCGTCAACGATATTTTCCTGCCATTGCAGAAGCGCGATGCCGCGGATGACAACACACTGAGGGTCGGACGTACGGCCACGGTCGTCTTTGGCCTTGTACAGATCGGCATTGCACTCGGCTTCGGCATGATCGCGTCCAGCGCGAGTATTGTTGCGAATGTTCTTAAAATCAGTGGCTTCGCGGCAGGTCCGGTTCTGGGGCTTTATTTTCTCGGCGTCTTTGCGCCGCGGGTGCGCCAGCGGGCGGCATTGACGGGCTTCGTGGTCGGCGTCGGTGTATTGTCCTTCATTGCCTATACGACGCCAGTGCACTGGGCCTGGTATGCACTGTTCGGTTCCGTAATTACAATGGTTGCCGCTGGCGTTGCAAACCTCATTGAAGGAAACAAAGTTGAAGACTGATGTTCTTGCCGCACTGAAAGCGATTGTCGGGGAACGGCATGTCCTGACCGGGAACGGGGTTGCCGCCATCGAGTTTCCCTGGAATACGCATGCCGGCTGTGCCGCACGAGCGATCGTCAGTCCGGCCTCGACCGCCGAAGTCGCTGAAATCATGCGCTGCTGCAATGCGGCCGGGCAGACCGTCGTGCCGTTCGGCGGCATGACCAATCTCGTACAGGGATGCGCGACGACAGCGGACGATATCGTGTTGTCGCTCGCGCGGATGAACCGGGTCGAGGATGTCGACAAGTCCGCAGGCACACTCATCGCGCAGTCCGGTGTGACGCTACAGGCGGCGCAGGAAGCGGCCGAGGCTGCCGATATGTTTTTCCCGGTGGATATCGGTGCTCGCGCCAGTTGTCAGCTTGGGGGCATCGTTTCCAATAACGCGGGCGGCAACAAGGTGATTCGCTACGGCATGACCCGCGATTCAGTGCTCGGGCTGGAGGCGGTGCTGGCCGATGGCACCGTTATTTCGTCCATGAATCGCTACATCAAGAACAACTCCGGCTTCGACCTCAAGCAGATGTTCATCGGTAGCGAGGGTGTCCTCGGCATTATCACGCGGCTGGTATTTCGCTTGCGCGCCACTGCACGCAGTCACAATGTCGCTTTGCTGGCCTGCGAGAAATTCGACGATGTCGTCGTGATTCTCGAAACAGCCAATCGCAGCCTGCCGAACACGCTCAGCGCGTTCGAGGTGATGTGGGACAGCTTCTACTCACTGGTCGTACAGCCCAGGGGAAGGATTGCACCGCCCATCGAGCCGGGGCATGCGCAGTACGTGATTGTCGAAACAATGGGCGTTGATCAGCAGCACGACACGGCGGCATTCGAGGGTCTGCTCGAAGACCTGATGGAGCGAGGCCTGCTGGTCGACGGTGTGCTCGCCAAGTCGGACAGCGAACGTGAATTGATCTGGAGTATTCGTGACGAAGTGGAACCGGTGATTGGCAACGCGCATAACTTCGACGTGAGCTTGCGCAGTACCGACGTCGGTGACTACGTGCGCAAAGTTGAAGCGGCGATCGCCGGATTGTTCGCCGAAGCAACAGTGATCGGGTTTGGTCATCTCGGTGACAACAATGTGCATATTTCAGTGAGCGGCATCGACTTTGATGGCGATAAGACACGCCAGGTCGAGGAGCAGGTCTACGGGTGTCTCGAGGAATTCGAAGGTGCGATTTCTGCCGAGCACGGCATAGGGCTCGAGAAACGCCAATACTTGCCGATCACTCGCAGTGAGTCCGAGATCGAGTTGATGAGAACGCTGAAGCGTGCGCTGGACCCGAATAATATTCTGAATCCCGGCAAAGTCGTCGACGCAAACGTTCAATGAGCCGGCAGTTACTCATCAACGGCAAACTGTTTGACGGCGAGGCCGTGTACGACGATCGTGCTGTGCTCATCGATAATGGTCGAATCGCCGAGATCGTTGCGGCAGGACACGAGCCGCAGGACGTTTCGGTCGTCGATATCGGCGGGCATTTGCTGGCACCGGGCCTGGTTGACCTGCAAGTAAACGGGGGTGGCGGGGTGTTGTTCAACGACACGCCGAGCGCCGAGGCGTTGCTGACAATGCTTGCTGCGCATCGCGCATTCGGCACCACGGCCTGTCTGCCGACCCTGATCAGTGACAACGCGGAAGCGATGCAGCAGGGCATCAACGCAGTTGCTGAGTGCATTGCGGGTGCGTGTCCGGGAGTGATCGGCATTCACCTCGAAGGCCCGCATCTCAATACTGACTATCGCGGCGTGCACGATGCAAAGCAGATGCGACCACTGGATGACAAAGCCAAGGCACTGCTGTGTTCGCTGGAATCCGGCCGGACGCTGATCACGCTTGCACCCGAGACAGTACCCGTGGAAACGATCAGGCAATTGTCCGAGTCCGGTGTCATCGTGTTTGGCGGGCATAGCGCCGCGACCTATGACGAAACGCAAGCGGCGCTGGGTGCGGGCCTGTCCGGATTCACACACCTGTTCAATGCAATGACCCCGTTGACGAGTCGTGCACCGGGCATGGTGGGTGCGGCACTGGACGATGCAGGCAGTTACGTTGGCATCATCGCCGATGGTCATCATATTCACCCGGCCACAGTGCGCATCGCGATTCGCGCCAAGGCACGGGGCAAAATGTGTCTTGTGACGGACGCGATGCCGACGGTCGGATCGGCGGACAATACGTTTATGCTGCACGGTGAGAAAATCACTGCGACCGGCGGGCGTTGCATCACGACCGATGGCCGGCTGGCCGGAAGCGACATTGGCATGATCGATGCCGTTCGCAATGTTGTGCGCTTCGGTGGCGTTGATCTGTACGAGGCATTGCGCATGGCATCGGCTTACCCGGCAGCGGCCCTGGGTATGGACGACAGGCTCGGCTACCTCCGCCCGGGGTATCGCGCGGACCTCATCGAACTGGACGATGACCTGAACGTCGTTCGAAGCTGGGTCCAGGGCGACAGGGAGACCCACACCTGACGTGGACGTCAATATTCTCAAAGATGGCGACGCTGTTGCGACCGCAGGTGCCGACTTGTTGCAGCGGGTTCTTCGGCAGAAGCCGAACGCGGTTTTCGGCCTCGCCACCGGGCGTACACCGCTGGCCATGTACCGGCGGCTTGTCGCGAGTTGCCGTGACGAAGGCCTGTCTTTTCGCAAGGTAACGACCTTTAACCTCGACGAATACATCGGTTTGTCCGCCGAGGATCCGCAAAGCTATCGCGCCTACATGAAGCGCGAGTTGTTTGATCAAATTGACATAGACCCGGGCAATACCTTTCTGCCCGAGTGCGGAGCAAAGACCGATCCTTTGGATGTCGGTCCCGCTTACGAAGCGTT
Organism: Gammaproteobacteria bacterium; assembly: GCA_030426325.1. GTDB lineage: Bacteria > Pseudomonadota > Gammaproteobacteria > Steroidobacterales > Woeseiaceae > UBA1847. The sequence goes on from JAUHYO010000018.1 coordinate 12,729, forward strand.
GATTCGATCCCGCGGCGGCATTGATCTGCAGGTGCTGGGTATCGGACGCAATGGACACATTGGCTTCAATGAACCAACCTCGAGCCTCAATTCACGAACGCGTATCAAGACATTGACGCGTGAGACCATCGCCGCGAATAAAGATCCATCAGCGCAGCCGCAACTGGCGGTGACGATGGGCATTGCAACCATCATGGATGCCCGGCAAATCGTGTTGCTCGCCACGGGCGAGGAAAAAGCGGAGGCCGTGAAACGAGCGATAGAAGGGCCGGTATCGGCGATGTGCCCGGCCTCGATTTTGCAAATGCACGAAACCGTCTCGGTGCTGCTCGACGAAGCGGCGGCATCCAAACTTGCATTACGCGACTACTACGACTGGATAGCGACGCAGAAAAAGCGCATCGCCGCTGAAGCGGAGGGCGATTGAGTGACCTCAGTCGTACAGCAGGAAGCGGGCGCGTCGTGCGATGAACGCGTCGAGTGCCGGACGATAAACAGCTTCAATCTCTTGCGCCGTTTTGCCGTTAAGGAGCGCCGCGAGTGTCGCCGCATTGCCAAGCAGTCGAATGTAGCGCTGGGTTTCCCAGGCCTCATGGTAGTCGCGCAACAGGATCTCGGCGATTGCGAATCCCGCCGTCAGTGGTCGAATGCGCGTGCGATCCGTAATGGTGATTCGAACGCCTTCGCAGTGCTGGCCAGCGTAGGTGCTTGCATCCGGCGTGAATTCCGTCGCAGCGAACGAGATGCCATCGAGTTGCAGCGCGTTCAAACTCGCGGCCAGCGACGCACCGTCGATCCACGGAGCGCCGAACAACTCGAACGGCGTGTCCGTGCCCCGGCCAACCGATACATTGGTGGTTTCAAGCAAGCCGATGCCCGGATACAGCAACGCCGCGCGCAGGCTGCGCATATTGGGCGACGGGTTGATCCACGTGAGGCCCGTGTCATCGAAAAACTGCTCGCGTCGCCAGCCCTCGGTGCGCACTACCTCCAGATCGAGATCAAGCGCGAGCTCTGCCTTGAACAACAGGGCCAGTTCACCCACCGTCATACCGTGACGAACGGGAATCGGATGGAAACCGACAAAGGACTGCAGGCCGTCATCAAGCACGGGACCTGCAACATCGACACCGTTGATCGGATTGGGTCGATCGAGAACGACGAAACGCACATCGTGGTCGGCAGCCGCGATCATGGCGTTGCCCATTGTCGAGATGTAGGTATAAAAACGCGTGCCGATATCCTGGATGTCAAAAACAATGGTGTCGATGCCAGCGAGTGTGGCTGCGGTCGGGCGGCGGAGTTCACCGTAAAGACTGATAACCGGTATACCGGTTTCGCCGTCGGCACCGTCGTCGATGAGCGGGATATCGAGCTTGCCTTCCAGTCCGTGCTCGGGGCTGAAGATACGCACGAGCTTAACGCCGGGCGCATCGTGCAGCAGGCGGATGGTGCTCTGACCATCGCGGCTCAGTCCCGTGTGGTTGGTGATCAGGGCAACGCTGGCCCCTGCAATCGGACGAAAATCGTCGCGCGCGAGCACATCAATGCCGGGCAAAACATCGTCAGCATGCGCGAGTGATGTCATGCCGATCAAAAAAATTGTGTTGAGAAAATGTCGGACCTTCATAGAACGGATACAGTAGAGCAATGCACGAGAAATTGACAACCGAAGCGACGAACCCGGCATCCGCCGATCTCGACCGGCTGAGCACGCTGGAGCTCGTGCGCCTGATCAATTCGGAAGATGAGAAAATCGCGGCCGCGGTCGCGGACCAGGCCGGGCCCATCGCAGCATCGATAGATGTTATTGCGGCACGACTCGCAGCCGGCGGTCGCTTGTTTTATCTCGGCGCCGGGACATCCGGGCGTCTCGGTGTACTGGACGCATCGGAGTGTCCGCCGACCTTCAGTACGGATCCATCACAGGTCGTGGGCCTGATTGCCGGCGGTGACGAGGCGTTGCGAAACGCCATTGAGGGTGCGGAAGACTCAGCCTCGCTCGCAGTCGATGAGCTTCGGAAGCTGGGATTGTCCGACAGGGACATTGTCGTTGGCATTGCGGCCAGTGGCACGACGCCGTACGTGCTCGGCGCCCTCGATGAGGCGCGTGCAATCGGCGCCGCGGCCATCGGCCTGACCTGCAATCAGCATGCGCCGATCGAGCAGCACGCCGATATTACGATTGCAGTGGTCGTGGGTCCCGAGATTCTGGCGGGATCCACGCGCATGAAAGCCGGTACTGCGACGAAGATGGTTCTCAATATGCTGACCACTGGTGCGATGGTTCGCTTGGGAAAAACCTACGGCAATCTCATGGTCGATCTTCGAGCCAGCAACGAAAAACTCATCGGGCGATCGCTGCGAATGCTCCAGCAGCTAACCGGGCTTTCGGACACTGATGCTCGCGAGCGGCTTGAAGCCTGTGACGGCGAACTCAAGACGGCAATCGTCAGTCAGCGCCTCGGTATCGATGCAGGGGCGGCCCGGCAACGCCTGGCAGATGCCGAAGGGCGGCTCCGTGGCGCGTTGGGCGAAGATGACTGATCGCAGGCTGATACTCGGTATCGATGGCGGTGGCTCGAAAACCGCAGTGCGTATCGCCGTAGTGGAGAACGACGGCGAACTGCGTGTGCTGGGCGAAGGCTTTGGAGGCCCGTCCAATGTGCGAGCGGTTGGACGGGCGCATGCGGAAATAAATCTCAACGTCGCGGTGGATGCGGCACACGAGGCGGCCGGTACCGCCAACGAAACAATTCATTTCGCCGTGCTGGGCCTGGCGGGAAGTTCCTTGCCGGATATCAAGGCGTTCATCAACAGTTGGGCTGAGCAGCGCTCGCTCGCCGAATCGGTTGAAATTGTGCATGACGCCGATCCGGTGCTGGCGGCCGGCGTACCGGACGGCGTCGGCATTGCGCTGATCGTTGGCACCGGGTCAGCCGCGATCGGCTGCAATGCCGATGGCGGGCGTGTTGTGACGGGTGGCTGGGGGCATTGGTTCGGGGATGCCGGGAGTGGTTATGACCTGGGGCGGCGTGCGCTGGCCGCGGTCGCCGAAGCCACGGACGGTGTCGGGCCCCCGACAATGCTCGTCGAACGTATTCTTTCTCAACTACACGTATCGAATCCCCGGGAGATGCTGATGCAACTGGGTCGAAGCGGCGATATGAGCCGGGAGATTGCAGCGCTGGCCCCGATCGTGTTGCACGCCGCTGAACAAGATGACGATGTAGCCGGAAGGATTGTTGTGTCCGCGGCCAGGGGCGCGGCGATGCTGGTGCGTGCAACCGCAGCCAGACTGAATTTTCCCTCGGATGTTTCGCTTGCCATTGCTGGCGGCATCGTCTGTTCGAATGCGAGGTACCGCGAAACGATGCTGGACGAGTTGCGGTCGCTCGGAATTGAACCCGCCATGATCGCCGTTGTCCAGGAACCGGTTGAAGGCTGTCTGTTGATGGCGCGAAAGCGAATGCTCGAAAAGGCCCGGCCACAGTGAGTTCCAAAAGCAGGCACTGGTCCTGGCTACCGAGTCTTTATTTCGCCCAAGGCCTGCCATTCGTCGCGGTGATGACCGTGTCGGTCATCATGTACAAGCGCCTCGATATCTCCAACACGGAAATTGCGTTCTACACGAGTTGGCTTTATTTGCCCTGGGTCATTAAGCCGCTCTGGAGCCCGATTGTCGACATACTCAAGACGCGGCGCTTCTGGATTATTGCAATGCAACTGCTGGTCGGCGCCGGCTTCGCCGCCATCGCGCTTTGCATTCCGACCGACAACTTTTTCCGCTATTCGCTGGCCGCATTCTGGCTGGTCGCATTCAGTTCGGCGACACACGATATCGCCGCCGACGGTTTCTACATCCTGTCGCTGAACGACCACGAGCAGGCCTGGTTTGTCGGTGTTCGAAATACCTTTTTTCGTCTGGCAATGATTTCCGGCCAGGGATTGCTGGTCATGGTCGCGGGCTTCCTGGAAAGCGAAACCAACAACCTGCAACTCTCCTGGAGCGTCGCTTTTTATCTGCTGGCCGCGATATTCGTCATGCTGTTTGCCTGGCATCGCCGTGTTTTGCCGCGACCGGATGCCGATATCGAGGGCGAAGCGGAATCATTACGCACGCTGCTGGCTAAATTCGTCGAAACCTTCATCACCTTCTTCAGGAAGGAGCACATTGGCAAGGTGATCGCGTTCCTGTTGCTGTATCGCGTGGCTGAGGCGCAATTGACGAAACTGGCGCCGCCATTCCTGCTCGACGGCGGTGCGGTCGGCGGGCTCGGGCTGGGTACGGCCGATGTCGGATTTGTCTATGGAACAGCAGGCGCGCTGATGCTGACACTGGGCGGTCTGGCCGGCGGCTTTCTCGCGGCACGCAATGGACTCAAGTACTGGATATGGTGGATGGTCATGGCGATCAACCTGCCGGATGCTGTTTACGTCTTGCTGGCGTATTTGCAGCCCGAGAGCCTGCTGCCCGTGGTCATCGCGGTTGGTGTCGAGCAATTTGGCTACGGGCTCGGATTTGCCGCCTACACTCTATATATGCTGTACGTATCGAGGGGAGCGCATAGCACGGCGCACTTCGCCATTTGCACCGGGTTCATGGCACTTGGCATGATGTTGCCCGGCATGTTCAGTGGCTGGCTACAGGAAAGCCTCGGGTACCAGCACTTTTTCGTTTGGGTCCTGATAGCGACTATTCCGTCGTTTCTCGCCGTTGCGATGATTCCACTCGATGCCGATTTCGGTCGCGACAAGGCACCCAGAGCATAATTCGCCATTTTTGCTCCCGTTTAGCGCCATAATGCGGTGCGAAATTATCAACTGATTCAAGGCGGAGATTTACAGTGGATTCAATATTAGTCGTTGGTGGCCAGACGCTGTCCGGCACAGTCGCTACCAGCGGATCAAAAAATGCGGCGTTACCGATACTTTTCGCCAGCCTGCTCGCTGATGGTGAGCACCGGTTCGACAATGTTCCGGCCCTGAAGGACATTGATTCGACGGAATTGCTGCTGGCCGCACTCAATTGTGATGTCGAGCGCGACAGCCACTCCATGCGGGTCATCGTAAAGCCGCCTTCGATGGCGGAGGCGCCATACGACCTGGTGCGCAAGATGCGGGCAAGCATTCTCTGCCTGGGGCCGCTGCTGGCGCGTTACGGTGAGGCACGAGTCAGCCTGCCGGGCGGCTGCGCGATCGGCTCGCGACCCATTGACCTGCACGTCGATACGATGCGGCAGCTCGGCGCGACGGTTGAAATCGAGGAGGGCTACGTCATTGCCCGCGCCGACAGGCTCGAAGGCGCGAGGATTCTGTTTGAAAAACTCACCGTCGGAGGCACGGAGAATGCCCTGATGGCAGCGACACTCGCGCGCGGCACCACCGTAATCGAGAACGCCGCGAAAGAACCTGAAGTCGTCGACCTGGCGCGCTACCTGAAAACCATGGGTGCGAAAATCGAGGGCGAGGGCAGCAGTGTCATTACCATCGAAGGCGTCGACAAGCTGACGCCCGGGCAACACACCATTGTTCCTGATCGCATTGAGGCTGGCACCTTGTTGATTGCCGGTGCGATAACAGGTGGCGCAGTCACGGTTGAACAGTGTGTACCGCAACACCTGCGTTCATTGATTGATCATTTGAAAGACTGTGGATTCGAAATTGGCCAGGATGCGTCATCCATTTCACTGGCAAGTTGCGATCGCTGGCAGGCAAGCGATATTTCAACCGCGCCCTACCCGGGGTTTCCCACGGATCTGCAGGCGCAGTTCATGGCTTTGATGACGCAGGCAGACGGTACATCGGTGATTACCGAAGGCATTTTCGAGAACCGCTTCATGCACGTGCAGGAACTTGTCCGACTGGGCGCCGATATTTCGCCGATGTCGCAGGTCGCGGTCGTTCGTGGCGATCGCGGCGGTCTTAGCGGTGCGCCGGTGATGGCGACGGATCTTCGTGCCAGCGCGAGCCTGATTCTGGCGGGGCTGGTCGCAAAAGGGACAACGCGAGTGAATCGAATCTATCACCTGGATCGCGGCTACGAGCACCTGGAGAAAAAACTCAAATCCCTCGGTGCGAATATTTCCAGGGTTTCCGGGTCAGATTGACCGCAAAGTGGTGACGGCCGGTACCGGCAAATACATTTAGTCGCGTCGCAGCACACCGGTCAGCGTGAGTACCACCACCGCAGACAGAGCCGCACCGGCGATGACGTAGAGACTGTTGAACAAGAGCCAAAGCCAGCGAAACGGTCCCTGTGGCACAAAGCGGCAATGCTGGTCCTGTCCAAGGTCGATGACAGGCAGGGCCGCGTCGAGCGCAAAATGCAATGGGTCGAGCCCCGGGCATCCTTGCTCGGTCATATGCTCCAGGCGGCCGAAGGCGAACTGGTAAGTCACCGCCTCGGGCGAATCTTCAACGGGCACGAACGACTGATCGAATCCGAATATCGCGGAAGCGTAGACAAGGGAACCCAATAGCGCGAAGACGACGAAGGACATGA
>JAUHYO010000330.1 GCA_030426325.1 Gammaproteobacteria bacterium
ATTCGATGTCCATCGGCCGCTGGTAATGGTTTTCGATCGTAACCGCCATGCGAGCCAGTTCGATGATGTCGTCATCAGTCAGAGAAAACTTCTGTGCATCCGCGTCGTCCACGTCGACGGTATCAACGGTCTTGCCGGGCGTCGGGTCGTTGCTGTAGATCATCTTGATAGCTTTCGCACCAAGATTCTTTCGCAAGATCGGAAAGCGATTGTCGGCTAACGCTGGTTTGTAGACGTAAAACTCGTCGGGGTTAACTGCGCCTTGCACAACAGTTTCGCCGAGGCCGTAAGAAGAAGTAACGAAAACGGCGTCACGAAACCCGGATTCGGTATCGAGAGTGAAAATTACGCCGGCGGAGCCTATATCGCTGCGCACCATGTACTGGACGCCAACGGACAAGGCAACGATGTCGTGTTCGAAACCCTGGTGTACCCGGTACGCGATGGCGCGGTCGTTGTACAGGGAGGCGTAAACCTGGTGTATGGCATTGAACAGGTGCTCTTTGCCGCGGACATTCAGGAACGTTTCCTGCTGACCGGCAAACGATGCGTCGGGCAGGTCCTCGGCAGTGGCGGACGACCTGACGGCAACGGCAATGTCTTTACCGCCGGACATCTCGTCCCACGCTGTTTCAATCTGGGCGGTGAGAGCGTCTGGCAGCGGTTCGTCGATAATCCAGCTACGTATGGTTCGACCAGCGTCTGTTAATGCGTCGATGTTGTCGACGTCAAGCTCGCGAAGCAGTTCAGAGATCCGCCGATCAAGGCCGTTATTGCCGAGAAAGTCGCGGTAGGCGCTGGCGGTAGTGGCAAAACCGCCCGGTACTGAAACACCGAGCTCGCTGAGATTACTGATCATTTCGCCGAGCGAGGCATTCTTGCCACCGACGACTTCTACGTGTTGCATGCCAAGCTGATCCAGCTTGATGACGTAAGGCTCCAAACCTGACTCCCTTGTGTTAACGCTTAGGACGTGCACAATCAATCATGGATATCACAAGCAAGCCGTACAGCGGGTGACGGCAAATGATCGGGACTGACTACCTATGAGTGAGCGAGCTGTATTCTTTTTGTCGGATCAGACCGGCGTAACCGCAGAAACCCTCGGTCACAGCCTTTTGACACAATTCGACGGCCAGAAATTTCGGCAGGTGACTTTGCCATTTATCGATACCCTTGACAAGGCACGGGAGGCGGTACGAAAGATTAATCTGGCGGCAAAAGATAGCGCTTTGCGGCCAATTATCTTCTCGACGATGGTTCAGGATGACTTCCGTGCGGTCATCCGCGAGGCAGAAGGACTGCATCTGGACATATTCGATGTCTTCCTGGAGCCGCTGGAAAAGGAGTTGCAGCAGAAATCGACGCATATGGCCGGTCGAGCCCACGGCATGAGCGATATAGAAGGGTATATGCGTCGAATCGAAGCAACCAACTTCGCCCTCGCGAATGATGACGGCGGTATATCCAGAAACTACGACAAGGCGGACGTTATTCTGGTGGGTGTGTCGCGATCAGGTAAGACTCCAACGTGCCTCTACCTGGCTTTGCAGTACGGCGTATACGCCGCGAATTTCCCGTTGACCGACGAAGAATTCGATCGCGGTGAGCTTCCGGATATTCTGCTCAAAATGAAGCAAAAGCTGTTCGGGCTGACTATCGCGCCGACGCGACTGCGCCAGATTCGCAAGGAACGACGCCCGCTGGGAAGGTACTCGTCAACGCAACAGGTTGGTTACGAAGTGCGTGAGGCGGAAAAAATCTTCAAACGCCACAATATTCCGTATGTGGATACAACCGAATTCTCAATTGAAGAAATTAGCAGTCGCATCCTCGACGGTACCGGGGTTGAACGCCGTGTTCGCCCCTGACCTGTCAAGTGGCCTAATTGCAGATTCCGGCAGCGTGCGCACAGTGAATAGCATTTGCTGTGTGCTATATTCCTGACATGTTACTTGAGCACCAACTGGTTCCACAGGCTGTTGCGAAACCCGGAAGTTTCGTTGGCTTGATGGCGCTGTACGAAAGCAACTATCTACGTTTGCTGCAGTTGGTTCCGGAAATCGAAAGACTCGACGGCTACTACCGGTCGGGCGTGGCCGGCGATTGCGATCTGCATCTGGAAATTCTCGACCGGAGTCGCTACACGGTGACCCTGTCGCTGACCTATTTCTTCTTGGAGGGAGCGCAGCGAATCGCCGATCCGGACCTGCAAATTCGGCTTTACCTTGACTGCAACCTGGCCGAAGCAATGAGCCTCAGTGGAAATCACCGGCATGCCGGATTCAGACGGCTGGTTCGGGAGCATAAGAAAGAGCTCGACGCGCGCTGGCAGCGAAACATTGTGCTTAACAAGTGGTTGGAATATCTGAGCGATCACGGCCACCTGATACTCGAACGCTAAACCGTCTGACTGCTTCCCTGACCACGCCTGCGGTCCCGCAGGCTCGCCCCGAAGCGCAGGAGCGCGGCCCCGTATTCCCCGTTGGGCCTTGAAAATGAGTGTTAAGTCAAAGAATCCTGTGGAGCCGGGAGGCATTATCGCAGCTGGAATACATTGCCGTGGCCTGTTCTGGTCATGGGATTATGTCAAGGAGTGAGCATTGTCAGTGCTTGCGGGTCTTTTCGGAAGCGCGCCCGACCAATCGCATGACAGCGAGAAATTGCTGCACCTGTACTGGAATCGCGCGGAACTAAAGAAAGAATTCGCAGGGCTGCGCAAAGAACAGTTCCGTCTGCGTGATCTTGTCAAGCAGCAAGAGGGCGCGACCGCGCGCCTGCAGCAAAAGCTCGAGCACCTGGAAAACCTGTTGATCGACCCGGAGTGGGCCAGTAATGCAGTAACGTTCTACCAGCTTCGAGGATTGGCGTTGCGCTGCGAGCGCAAGCTAGCCAGATTCGCCGAACAGCTCAAGCAACAACGCGAGCAAAAGCAGCACAATCAGCTGCTTGTTAGCTGGAATGACGAACGAATGCGGGAGCGACGTATCATCGAGCGTAAACTGGCCGGGGTCCGGGAGACGGTCACTGAGCTTGGTGCAGCGTTGAAGGCCGAGAAAGCCAAGCTGGTCCGGATGAAAGGGTTTCTAAAGGTGTTTCGTCGGCGGACCGTCACGGCGATACTGGAAAAGACCAGTAACCAGATTGCTGAACTTCAACAACAGGAACTGGAGTTACTGGACAAGCTGCAACAATTGAAAGACCGGCGTCCACCGGAAAATCACGGTTTGGATATCGCCACCAAGCGTTCTATCAATTTCATGATTATTTCCTACGCACAACAGCTCTTTTTGCACTTTGGCGACAGCGATTTTGCCGCCTTGGCCAAAGAGGCGAATGACAAGAGCGTCGGCGGAATCAAGTACGGCAATGATACGGATTGCCAACATTTGCTGCGGAGAATTCAAAAGCACGTTGCGATAATGGATCGCAGCAATGACGTTGCGGCGGTCTTGCAGAAGCGGTCACAGTTGATCGGAGAGAAAGCCGTATTTCGCAGCGATGACGACGCCGTGCCCGTCGCGACCA
>JAUHYO010000331.1 GCA_030426325.1 Gammaproteobacteria bacterium
AGCATGGCTTGTGCCGCACCGGATTTTCGTCTCAGTAAAACTCGAATTCGAGCCAGTAATTCATCGGGCTCGAAAGGCTTGACGAGGTAGTCATCGGCACCGGTGTCGAGGCCTCGCACTCGATCGTCCAGCGCATCGCGCGCCGACAGGATGAGAACTGGCAACAGCGATCCTTTCTTGCGTATTGACTGCAGCCAGTCGATCCCGTCGCCGTCTGGCAATCCAAGGTCCAGTAGCACTGCGTCGTATTCCGCTGTCGAGAGATAGTCTTTTGCAGCCGTGAGATTCCGAACCCAGTGGACACGGTAGTGTGGCTTGAGCAGCTTCAGAAGCGCTTTGCCGAGGTTCAGGTCATCTTCGACGAGTAACAGGTACACAGTAGGCGATTCTCGAGTTTGCGGCAGCAGAATCGATGAGTTCGCCGGAAAATTCGGTCCACACATTGATTCCGCCACCGTTTGCAAATCGAGTAGCTTATTTCACTAGCTGGACAGAATCGACATCAATTGTGTTTCCGGCACGTTCCTTGTCCACTTCACCCGTAAGCTGGACTTTGTCAGCGGGGGAGACCTCCAGGCCATGCCAGTCGTCATCGTCAATCTCGACGATCAGCGTGCCCGAGTCATCCTTGAATTCGTATTCTTCATCACCGGTTTTTCGAACAATGTAGCCGACCAGCCGGACATTGGTATCGTCAGCCAGTTCCTGGACCTTGAGAGCTGTGACAAGCTCGCGGCCATCAGGGCCGTTGAAGCCGCCAGTCTGCGCGTGTGCTGTTACGGCAACCAGGCCGAGTAACGCCATTAGAAAGATAGTTTTCATGGAATGGGCTCCTTGTTAAGAGTTCAAGGAGAGAATAGCGGCGCAACATTAAGTTTATCTTGGGCGGCGAGCGAGCGGGCGCGACGGTCAATCCCGATGGGTTTCAACTATCGTGGCGAATCGCGGCCCCAAAAGCTTGCCGCGATTCCTGATTGCGGCAATCGCTTTATCCGGGATTGGCGATCTTGCCGGGCGCATTCGACTTGATATGCGCAAGAAGCGCGACGACACCGCCTGCAACGAGAAGAGACAGGAACAGGATGGCCTGCTTTGCGAAGAACAGCGGGACAACCCCTCCCACAAGCATTAGCACCCCGCCTGCGAGAAACTTCCGTTTCCACGACATGATTCCGCCCACTACCCCAAGAACCAGGCTCATCATCATCAGCAGACCTGCTGTGCCCATGTTCTGAAGTTGCTCTCCACCGACTGCACGTTGCAAATCGTTGAGTTGGCCGAAGTCGCCGAGCCACTTCGCACCGAGTGCGCCAGCAACCAGACCTCCTAGTACACCAAGAATCAATGCTGTTACTCTCATCGTATTTTTCTCCTCGTTATTTAACCTCTGATTGCTTTCGCATCGGATGCGACGCCCCTGGCGAGTCAATACCGGCATTATTGGGGCAATAAATGTGCATCGATCGCATATGTGAATTTGAAGCGTACAGTGGGATGCTCGCAGGACACATCGACAGCTAACGGCATTTAGCGGCGATTAACGCCAAAAACAGGCTTTATGTCTTACTCGGGCTGGCCCTTGATACCCAGTACTGGTTAACCTTGTATCTGGCGAGCGGATCGGCAAGCAACTGGAATATCCATGAGTCAGAAGAATGCGAAGTACGTCAAAGAGCGGTCGATTCCTTCCGATGTCGAATTGAGGTCCGTACTCTGTGCAATTGCCGCGGCTTTGTTGTTGATGAGTGGCTGTGGCTCCGGTGGCGGGCGCGTTGATATGCCGGTTGTGGCGTTGCCGCCACCCGCATCGCCACCGACGTCTGCGCCACCGGCCGACACAGCAAATTACACTGTGCTCACCGAGAGAACGCTCGACGCGGACGGGGATCAGGTCGGCCTGGATACCTACGACTTGATCCGGGATTTCGGCGGACCCAATCCGATCGAAGCGCCCGACCTTTACGCGGTCAATCATCCCGGAGTGCGTCATATTTATGAGGACACCGACGCGACGGTCGGAAATCATTTCGTCTTCACCATCCACCGTGATATCGACATTGACCGCGACCGTGTCGAAAACGACGACCGGCAACGCAACGAAATCAAAACCTACAGCAGTTCAGAAGAAGCGGTGAAGGGTTACGAAAACGAAACCTTCGTCTATCGCTGGAAGTTTCGGATCAACTCCGCAATGGAGGTGTCGACACGATTTACTCACCTGTTTCAGCTTAAAGCGGTCGGCGGCGATGACAGCCATCCGGTGTTGACGATTTCCGGTGCTGAACGCAGCGGCGAAGATGGCATCGAAGTGCGTTACAGCCCATTGCAGCAGGACACTATTTTGCAGCGAATGGACTGGAGCATGGTGACGGGTGAGTGGCTTGAAGCCTACTGCCGTGCAACGTTTTCCGAATCCGGCGACCTGCGCCTGATCGTTATGCGAATGCGCGACAATGCAGTGATTTTCGATATCGACGAGCAGGATCTGGACTTGTGGCGTGGCACGGATGCCAGCCACTTTGTGCGGCCAAAGTGGGGTATCTACCGGTCAATACTGGACCGGGACAATCTTCGTCCTGATGAAGAAACTGTACTGTTCGCAAATTTCAGCGTCAGCGAAGTGATGCTCAGCAACTAGCGACTGACACGTCGAACTACGGCCCCCGCAATCGCGGTGCCCGGAAGTGTGATCAAGGCAGCAATTGCAGCTGTTACGCCAGGGTTGCCGAAAGTCAGCGACGAATCCGGAAACATTGCGGCGCCCTGAAAAAACAGGCCGAAATGAATCACCAGTGCAACGACTGAGCCGGTCCAGACAACCGCGACCGGCAGTCGATGAAATAAAACCCCCAGCAGCAACGGCACCGTCGCCGCGACGGCCAGGCCGTAGACGCCGGTTTGCCCGAAGATACCCAGCAATCGTGGCGGTTGCAGGTTAATAAGGAATGCGGCGACTGCGATGACGATCAGTACGACATGGCTTGCTCGTAACGCAAACGCCATTTGTTGTTCATTGCTGAGCTGCTCGCGCCGGCCCTTGCCGATGAGATTGAGAACCAGGTCATTTGCCGTGATCGTCGAGATCGCAACGAGCAAGCCGTCCAATGTTGACATCGCCGCAGCCAGCAACACGATTCCGACGAATGTAAACACGGCTTCTGGAAATATCGTCCTTAAATACGTCGTCATGACTAGGTCTTGCCGGAACGAATTCGTCGCGCTGTCAATCAGCGCGTCCGGCGGTACAGCAAAATGTGCCGCGAACCCGACCGTGCCAAGCAACTGAAACAGCAAAAAAACAAGCGCGAAAACAACCAGGAAGATTTTTACCGAGCGATCGTCCTTGACGTACAGCGCTTTCGTCAGGATGTGTGGCTGGCAAACTAATGTCGCGCCGATGACAAAGCCGGCAACGTATATCGAGAAGACATCGTTAAATAATGCGCCTTCGTGATTCACCGCCGCAACAAGGCTCGGGTCAATGTTGCGCAAGCCCTCGACGACACCGGTAGGTTGCT
>JAUHYO010000332.1 GCA_030426325.1 Gammaproteobacteria bacterium
ACGGTCGTGTCGCATTGTGTGTGCCCGACGCCGAGGTGCCGCTCGGTACCCGGCTTCTCTAAACCGCGCGTTAGCGGGTTCGTGCCAGCACCTCGCTGTAGTCCTCGAATGGCTCCAGGCCCACCAGCTCCCGGTCACGATTCAAGGTTGAAAGCATTGTTTCCCTGATGGGTTCAAACCTGGAGTCGTTCGCAAACAGAGTAAAGCGTGGATCGACTTCTGTCGGTTCGCCAAGCGGTACAAAGCCGTTATCAACGGCATGGCGCAGATGCTCGAAGGCCGCATCAAGATCGCCAGCCATGGCTTTATGGAAAGCGAGACTGCCCGAAAATACGAAATTGCTAACGCCCTGTTCAATCATCTTGTTGAGGTGGCGTTCTTCGATCTGAATCGCCTCGTCGAAGCGCTCCATCTCATCGAGGCTACGGTAGGCGAAGGCCACCATGTTGACAACGTCATGGCCGTACTCGTCGCCGGGATTCTCCGCCGCAAATGCCGAGATACTGGGCCAGCGTTCCTCAAGGTAGTTCGCCAGGTCGCGATACCGGTGTTCCGTAAGAAATAGCTTGAACAGATCACCCGGAAATCCATCCGCCGCGAAACGATACGCGTCTTCATAGGCTTCTGCTTTGCGGCCGACATTGTAAAGCGCTTCGACTCGCAAGTACGGTGAGCCTTCTTCGGTCGCACGTTCGAACTGGCCGGTTCGAATCAGTCCAAAGCTCAGGTAAAGCTGACCAACACCACTGATCGGTCCGCGTTTGCGAAATTCTTCCATCAACCGCAGGCTTTCTCCCGCCTGCCCGCGAAACAACGCGCTGGTGGCTCTTGCCTGCAGCAGCTCAGGGTCATCCGGATCAAAAGCCTCCATTCGTGCCAGCAAGGCATCGGCTTTTTCCGGCTGACCCGTGCTGTTGAACTTTTGCATCGCGTTGCTAAACGCAGGTTGGTACAAAGGGTCCCGCTCAGTCATTTCTTCAAGCATCTCGACCGCGCCCCGCATGTCGCCGACGCCGGTCAACGCAATTTGCAACCAGTTACTGGCGTCGATGGAATTGGGATTCAACTCCAGCGCACGTTCCAGAACATCGATCGCCTGCTCATAGGTCGCCGGGCTGTTGGAATAGAAAAGGCCCAGACCCGCCACGGCGTCCGGGTGATCTGGATTGAGCTCCAATGCCTTGTCGATAAATCGCTTGCCGCGTCGATTCGCTTCCGAATCGGGCAGCGAGCCGTACTGCCCCTCGGACAAGAGTATCGTCGCGATGCCGCGCTGTGCGTAGGCCGGCGCGTACTCGGGGTCCATCTGGATGGCCTCGTCCAGTTCGCGGATGGCCTGCTCTATCTGGCTTCCGGTGCGGGTATAAATGCGTTGCTTCGCCTTCAGGTACAGCGCATAAACCGCCGGGTCTGTTTTCTGCGCCTCGGCTGGGCCGTCGTTGTCGCCTAACAGGTGAGTTTTCAATTGCCGCAGGATCTCGTTCGCAATCTCGTCCTGAATGGCAAAGATATCGGTCAGTTCGCGGTCATAGGTTTCCGACCACATGTGGAATCCGTTATCGACCCGGATCAACTGGGCGGTAATTCTTACCTGCGCGCCCGCCTTGCGTACCGAGCCTTCGAGAATGTGAGCGACGCCAAGGGCGTCACCAATCCGACGCAAATCATCATTCTGGCCCTTGAAAGCAAATGACGATGTACGGCCCGCAACTTTCAGCTCGGTGACCGAGGCCAACGAATTAAGAATCTCTTCGGTGATACCGTCGGAAAAATACTCCTGCTCTTCATCGGAGCTCATGTTTACGAACGGCAGGACCGCGATTGAACTCGGAGCCTGGATCTCAGCCTCATCCGTCTCACCCGCCGCGGCAACACGGGTCGAACCCTTCGAGCCCACGTCCAGGCGATCGGTCAGCAGCAAGCCAACGGCAACAATCAGCGATACAGCAATGATGATATTCAATTTCTTGCCGGTCGCCCCGACAATCGACTGCGTATGGTCGATCTCGGATTCCCGCTTCACGCCTTCCGGGGTAATTTCATAGACCCAGGCGAAAATCAGGGTCGGCACGAGGCCTACCGCCAACAGAACAAACACCAGCCGCGGTGCCCAGCCGGGTAATTCGAAAATCGGTGAAATGACGTCAACGATTTGCAATATGACCCAGCAGGCGATCGCGTAAGCGACGGCGACCCGAATCACGTTGCGGCGCTTTAATTCCTGAAATATCGACACTGAGGGTTCTCGGCAGGATTCTTGTTTTTGAATGCGGCGTATAATACCAACTATCGCGACAAAATCTCTGCCTTAAGCACTTGAAGCAAGAGTTGTTGCCAGGAGTCACGAATGACAAACCCTAAATTCGGCAAGCTCATTCAGAAGATCAACCTGTACCCGCCGTTCCTCGGCATGGGTATTCGTGTCAAGTCCCATCGTGCGGACTTCACCCGCTTCGAAGTTGAGCTGAAGGCCCGGTGGTATAACCGCAACCTGTTTGGCACGCACTTCGGCGGCGCCCTGTACTCGATGTGCGACCCGTTTTACGTCTTTATTGTCACGATGAACCTGGGCCCAGGCTATATCGTCTGGGACAAGACCGCCGCCATCGAATTCTTGAAGCCCGCTCGTGGGACGATTCTCGCCGTCTTCGAAATTGCCAAAGACCATCTCGATTCAATACGCCGCGAAGTCGATCAGCTCGGCAAGAATACCTATCACTTCGAAATCGAGCTGCAGGACGAATCCGGCTTGGTCGTGGCACGCGTTAAAAAGGAAATCTACGTTCGATCAAAAGCCGCCGTTCGGGACACGACTCGCCCCGACTAAGATAATTCGCCCTCGTCGTCTTCAAGGCAATCGATCAGCTCTGCGAGCATTTCGTAGAGGTCCGACAGCCGCTGTTCTCCAAACTTTTCTGCAATGAGACGGTAGCGCTCCTCCGAAATCGGTGCGATTTCCTCGACAAGGCGGACGCCTTTCGTGGTGATGGACACCAGGCTTCGACGCTGATCATTCTTATCGGGCTTGCGACGAACAAGCGAGCGCCGCTCAAGGTTCTGCAAAATTCTGGACAGACTTGGCAGCAGAATTGCGCAACGCTCGGCGATTTCGCTGGCATCGCGATGCGGCGCCTCCATCAACGCACGAAGTACACGCCACTGCTGTGCCGACAAGTCATGTTCGCGCAGCGACGGCAGGAACTTGCGCATGACCGCTTCCCGCGCTTTCAACAGCGCCATCGGCAGCGAACGGTCAAACTCACGCAATACGCTCTCTGGCTTCGAATCGCTGTTCATGGTCTGATTTCCGGCATTCGTCGGCGCGTGCTCAATTGACAGTTATTTACTTAACACGTTACATTTAATCCTCACGCGAGTCCACCCGAGATGAGTCAATGCTGGCAAAAGAAGAAATCGAAGCCGCAGCAGAAAAGTTGTATGCGGCGGAACGGGACCGCGTGCAAATCGCACCGCTAACGCTGTCGCATCCCGGGATGAACATGGACGATGCGT
>JAUHYO010000333.1 GCA_030426325.1 Gammaproteobacteria bacterium
CACCTGACTGGCTGGATGTGGCGGCGATGCAATCGGTGCTGGTTGCCCGTGTGCCGGCCGTCAAAAGTATTCACCACGTGCATGTCTGGGGTCTGACCCAAGAGCAGGCGATGCTGACCATGCATGTCGTGTTGCGGGATACGGCCGGCGATTTTACAAATTGTGTTCGCGAACTTAAGGGAATACTCGCAGCCGACTATGGCATTGCGCATTCAACGATTGAAGTGGAGGGCGGGCACTGCGCCGATCATGCGGAGGAGCAATGATCAGCTGGCGGCGCGGTCTTCCGGGCGAACGATACCGATATAGGGCAACGTTCGGTCACGCTCGGCGTAATCGAGTCCATAGCCGACGACCCACTCATCTGCGATGCTGAAGCCGGTATAGTCGATTGGGACGTCGACTTCCGCGCGCTCCGCTTTGTGCAGCAATGTGCAGGTTCGGACCGATGCCGGGCCGTGCGAGCGCATCATGCCAATCAGGTAGTCAAGGGTATGGCCGGTATCAACGATGTCTTCGATGATCAGAACGTGCTTCCCTTCAATATTGCCGCGAACATCCATCAGCAGGCGCACGGCACCGCTGCGTTGACTTCCATTCTCGTAACTGGAAACTGCGATGAACTCGATCGTGCGTGGAATAGTCAGGCGACGCGCCAGGTCCGCGAGAAAGATGAACGAACCTTTCAAAACCCCGACCAGTACCAAGGGTGTCTTATCAGCGTAGTCTTTCGATATTTCCGCAGCGAGCTCATTGACCCGCGATGCAATTTGCGCCTCGGAGAGCATAACCTCAGGTGGCAGTGTGTTCATTTCCGGCTCCCTTCGAATGGTTGCCGACTATAGCGAAAGCCGGCAAAACTTGTGAAGCATCACAGTCAGATATTGTGACGTGGTGCGATTGCGACCCATAACGAAAAGGCCTATCTTCAACGCTAATGATTGACCACTTCAATACTGACGGCATCAGCTTTGCGCCTGGCGGCGACAAGCTGTCTATGGCAATGCAGTCGCTTGTCGTCTGTCAAACGATTGCGACAGCGGCAGGTTATCAACTGAGTGTGCAGGGCAACGGTACTGTCATATTCTGGCCAGCGGCCGGGATGCTCTGCGGTACGCTGGCATGTACACCGATCCGCACCTGGCCATTGTGGTTGCTCGGCACGTTCATTGGCCGCTTGATTGCGGAATTCTTTCTGTTCGAGTTTCGTCCCATTATCATTCCACTTGCGTTCAGTGCCGCGACAGGTGTTGAGAGTCTGGTTTTCGCGTGGTTAATCCGCAGCCCTCTGCAACAGTCATACCGGCTCAATCGACCGTTGTTTTTTCTGGCGGCATTCGTCGTGGTCATTTTCATTGCAACGACAATCGGTGGGCTGCTGGGTTCGGCCGTAGTCGAACTGACGTACGTTGTTCAAAATGTCCCGTTCTGGGAAAGCTGGCGAATTTGGTTTGCCGCTGATTTCCTCGGCATTATCGTTCTGGTGCCGCTCATTGGTTGGGTCTTGATACCCCAGATTCGCGTACACACCGGTAAGGCAAAGCCGGTGGATTATGCGGTGTTGGTGTTGTTCCTGGCAGGGACAGGTTTGCTCGGCAAAGAGGTTGTCGCTGTAGACGGCAAAGCGCCCGGTGATGCTGTAATGGCGCTGATGCTGTTGGCATCATTGGTGCCATTATTGTGGTCTGTATGGCGCTTCGCTTTCCCCTTGGCCGTTGCCGTCCAGCTGGCGTTGGTCGTTTCAGTCATCTGGCTCGCAGTTCACGGCTACGGGCCGTTCAGCATGGTTGCGGATAGTTCTCTGGACGCCTTGGGCAAGATGCAGATCTACCTGATCGTCCTGATCCTCGCTGTGTTGCTGTTTCTGTTTGCCATGATTGAGCGTGATCGCGCCACGATCGAGCTCAGGATGCACCGGAACGTGGGCAAGGTGCTGGTTACCCTGACCGAAAAGCTGGTCGCCGCGGACCACGAGCGTCTGGATACTGTCATTGACGAAGTGTTGCGCGAGATCGGCCTGTTTGCTGAAGCGGATCGCTGTGTCCTGGTGCAAATCGACGCCGTTCGCGGAGTCGGTTCGATGTCACATCGCTGGGACAGGACTGACGCAGACGGGTCCGGCCCAATGTTCAAGGATCTCGATCTCCGGCAATTCTCATGGTTGGTGGAACAGATCAGAAATCGCGGTTACGCGTATATTTCTGATGTCAGAGGGTTTGAGGATGCCGGCGAAAATGAGCGGCAAGCCATCCAGGCTCAGCTGCCGAAGGTCGAGTCATTGGTTCTTGTCGGCTTGCTTACCGATGGGCAGCTGGTTGGGGCAATTGGTTGCAGCTACTTTCACAAGGGTGTGAGCTGGAGTGATGAATCTCTGTCCTTGATGTACCTGATCGGGCAATTGTTCTCCAATGTCATGACGCGCAAGAAAGCGGAGCGTGTGGTCAAGCATCATCAGGAGAAGCTGCGTTCGCTGGCCGCGGATATGGCGATTAGCGAAGAACGGGCCCGGCGACGTACGGCGGTGGATTTGCACGATGGCATTGGTCAGAATCTGGCAGTGGCACGTATGAAGGTCGGGTATTTACTGGCAAATTCCGACGGTGCCAACGAAGAATTGTCACAGGTTCGCAGTCTGATTGACGAAGCTCTGCGCGGTACCCGGCATATCATTGCGGATCTCAGTCCGTCAATTTTGTACGAGCTCGGGCTGTTTCCCGCGCTGGAGTCCCTGGCGGAACGCTTTGAGCTGGCAAACGACATGACTTGCGTGGTTGTTGAGAGTGGCGAGGCCTGGTCGCCGGATTACGACACTCGAATTGGCATGTACCGTGCGGTACAGGAGTTTCTGAATAATGTCGCTCGTCACGCACGAGCGCAGAATGTCAGGATCAGCCTCCAGTGGACAGCCGATGATGTCGAAATTGAAGTGAGTGATGATGGTGTTGGATTCAATGTCGAACAAGTCATGGAGTTTTCACCTGCGGATTCGAGTTTTGGCTTATTTTCAGTGCGCGAGACCATAGAATTGCTTGGTGGAACGCTAACGGTTGAGTCGAATCGCGGCATTGGTACGCGTATACGTTTATGCGTGCCGTTGCGTGAATCAGGGAGTGAAGAGTGACCGTACGAATCCTAATTGCAGACGATCATCAGGTGGTGCGTGACGGTCTCAAGGCATTGCTGGATATTCCGCCACGCTTTCAGGTCATAGGGACCGCCTGCGACGGTCGTGAAGCATTCGCTTTAGCGCGAAAGTTGAACCCGGATGTCGTGATCATTGACATCGCCATGCCGGAGTTGAATGGCATGGATGCTACCAAGCGTATGCTGGCAGAGATGCCCGGGCTGCGTATTATTGCGTTGTCCATGCATTCAGATAAACGTTACATCTCGGGCATGCTTCAGGCGGGAGCATTGGGCTACGTGCGTAAAGAGTCTGCATTTGAAGAAATAAGCGCCGCAGTCGAGGCTGTTAGTCAAGGTAATGTCTACCTCGGCGAAGGTGTCGCGGG